>NZ_JCABYM010000139.1:0-15789 GCF_059499385.1 Limnoglobus sp.
CTCACCCCACCCGGTCGGGGCGGTTTTCGGGCGAACGGATTCTTTCCCCCGTCGCGGCCACCCGGCCGTCGGCCCGGCACGGCGAGCGTCGGGGCGTAAGCCCGACGTGGCTATCCGACGGGCGACGAGCTTCCCCCGATCCGAGGACGCCGCCGTGACTCCGCGGCCACGTCGGGCTTACGCCCCGACGCTCGCCGGGGTTCCCCCGTCACATCCCCTTCGCGGCGTCGCGGACCTCGCCCTTCGGCAGGTTCGGCGACGCCTTCAGGATCCGCATCAGGTTCCCCTTGAACGCCTCCACCCCCGGCTGGCCGTAGGGGTTCGTGCCGCACAGGCGGCCCTCCACGGCCGTCGCCAGCATCAGCATCTGGAGCAGCTGCCCCATCGTGTGCTCGCTGATGTTCGGCAGGATGATGTCCGCCGTCGGCCGGGCCGCCTCGTAGTACGCCTCGTTCGTCCCGCGGAACGCCGCCTCCAGCAGGTCCGGGTAGCCCTTGCGGCTGATGCCGTTCAGGTCGTCCTCGTTCCGGTCGGACATGCCGACCATCACCGGCGGGTGCTTGCACGTGCGGACGATCAGGTTGTTGATGAGCTTGTCCCGCGTCCCGTCCTGGTGCTGCTGGCCGCGGCTGTGCAGGTCGCGGCTGCACACGGCCGTCAGCGGCGTCGCCCCGCGGCCGAACTTGCCGAGCGACTCGCCGAGCAGTTGGTCGTACCAGAACCCGACGGCCTCGAGCTTCTTGTTCCACACGTTCATCACGCGGGTCGTCTTGCCGTGCTCCTCCGTCATGACGTGGTTGACGGCCGCGTACAGGAGGACCGGGTTCCGCTCGAACGGCTCTTCGAGGAACCGCTTGGTCATGGCGGCCGCGCCGATGAGCATCGCCCGCACGTCGAGGCCGACGACGGCGGCCGGGAGCAGCCCGACCGGGGTGAACACGCTGTACCGGCCGCCGATGTCGTCCGGGATGGTGAGGATGTCGTCGTCGGCGATGCCGTCGGCCTTCGCCAGGTCGCGGAGCTTGCTCCGCGCCCCGGTGACGGGGACGATCATCTTCCGCAGCCACTCGGACTTCGGCCCGTAGAACCGGGCGGCCTCGGCCCGGAAGGCGCGGAACGCGGCGGCCGTCTCCAGCGTCTCGCCGGACTTGCTGATGACGGCGAACCCCCAGCGTTCCTCGACGAGGTCCAGGTCCACGCAGTTGTGGTCGAACAGCTCGATCAGCTCCTGGACGGAGTCGTTGTCCAGGTTGTTGCCTTCAAAGTAGAGCCGCGGCTTGCCCATCCGCATCTTGGCGGGCATCTCGTTGTGGTGGTTGTGGCAGAGGGCCTCGAACAGGACCTTGCCGGCGAGGTAGCTGCCGCCGACGCCGAGGACGATGAACCGGTCGCAGTTCTCCCGGATGCGGGTGGCGATCCGGTTGAGCTTGCCGAGTTCGCTCTGGTCCCCCTTGCGGCGGAACTGGTCGAGCAGCTTCTGCGGCAGGTCGATGTACCCGACCTGAAGGGGCTGGAGCTTGGCCGGCGGGTTCTGCAGCTCCCGCTCGCTGGCGATCTGCCCGCGGATGGCGTTGAGCTTCGTCCGCATCGGGTCGAGCTTGTCGATGGACAGGAAGTGCTTGGCCTGCAACTCGGCCAGCGGCGTCCACGCGTCGGCCGGCGGCGCGAGCAGGCGGCGGAAGTCGTATTCGATGTTTTCGTCAGGCAGTTGCATCGCGGCGGCTCTCCGGCTTAACGCGCCCCGGCGGGTCGGCCCATCGTCCGTAAGATGAGCCGGGACGTGCCCCTCGGCATCGCAACCTTAGTTCACAATTTCACACGGGAAGCAAAAACGCATGAAGACGCACGAATTGGTCCAGGAATTGCGCGAGAGCAACGGGTCGAAGATCGTGCTGCTGGTGGCCGACGGGCTGGGCGGGCTGCCGCTGACGCCGGGCGGGTTGACGGAGTTGGAAACGGCGAAGACGCCGAATCTCGATGCGTGTGCGAAGGATGGGGTGACGGGGTTGAGTCTGCCGGTGCTGCCGGGCATCACGCCGGGGAGCGGGCCGGGCCACCTCGGGCTGTTCGGGTACGACCCGCTGGAGTACCGCATCGGCCGCGGCATCCTGGAAGCGCTCGGCATCAATTTTCAGGTCACTTCCAAAGACGTGGCGATCCGCGGGAACTTCTGCACGCTCGGCGCGGACGGGAAGATCACCGACCGCCGCGCCGGTCGGCCGACGACCGAGCGGTGCGTCGAGATCGTGAACAAGCTGCGGACGATCAAGGTTCCCGGCTGCGAGCTGTTCGTCGAACCCGTGAAGGAGCACCGGTTCGTGCTGGTCGTCCGCGGCGACGGCCTCGGCGACAAGGTGAACGACACCGACCCGCAGGCGGTCGGCGTGCCGCCGCTTCTCGCGAAGGGGGCGGACGCGGCGGGTCAGAAGACGGCGGACTTCATCAACCAATTCATCGCGAAGGCGAACGAGGTGTTGAAGGCCGACGCGCCGACGAACGGGCTGACGCTCCGCGGGTTCGCGAGTTATCCGCAGATCGTGACGTTCCCGGAGCTGTACGGCCTCCGGTCGGCGGCGATCGCCGTCTACCCGATGTACAAGGGCCTCGCGCGGCTGGTCGGCATGGACATCCTGGACGCCGGCGACACGCTGGAGAGCCAGGTCGCGCGTTTGAAGGCGGCGTGGACCGACTACGACTTCTTCTTCCTGCACTACAAGTACACGGACAGCACGGGCGAGGACGGGAACTTCAACGAGAAGGTGAAGAAGATCGAGGCGCTGGACGCCGCGATTCCGGGGATTCGCGCGCTGAAGCCGGACGTGTTCATCGTGACCGGCGACCACAGCACGCCGAGCAAGATGAAGTCGCACAGCTTCCACCCGGTCCCGACGCTGCTGGCGGCGGACCTAGCCCGGCCGGACGAGGTGACGGAATTCGGCGAGCGGGCGTGCCTCCGCGGCGGCCTCGGCCAGTTCCAGGCGATGCACCTGATGCTGCTGGCGATGGGCCACGCCGGCCGGTTCGGGAAGTACGGGGCGTGACGCATGGCCGAGCCGATTCCCGATGAGGCGATCGTGGTGCGGGGCGGGCGAAATCGCCCCGAGGACATCCGCCGGGGTACGGGAACGCACCCGGCCGGCGCGACGGGCGTGTCGGTCGAGTGCGGGGTCGGCGTCCCGTTGCCGGAACTGGCTTCCGCGGTCCCGCACGCGCAGGTCGGGGTGACGACCGTGGGCGCGATCCGGGCCGCCGGCGGGGACGTGTTACGGACCTCCGGCCGAAGCCCGAACCACGCGACGTTAACCGGCCTCAGCCCGGAGGAGGCGAGCCGGTTGTTGACCCCGACCGTTCCGAACCCGGCCTCGTGACGCGGCCGGCGGTTGTGGGCTTCGGGGTTTCCGGGTAAGGTGAAGTTATGTTTCCACTCGTCTACGCCGACTTCAACAACGCCGACGCCGCCGGACGGGTCCGCCTGAACACGGTCGGCACGGTCGAGGACTTGGGCCGACAGCAACTCGTACTCGCCGAGGGCCTGCGGCTGACGCTCTACACGGACGACGACGACGCGGCCGACGGGCTGCGGGCGGACGCCGTCGTGACCCGCAGCGCCGAGGACGCGGCCTGGGTTGCGGTCGTCGATTGGGCGGCCACGCGGAAGACGCCGCCCGGCCAGGACGCGACACGGGCATACGGCAGGGCCGTGTGACCCGCGATTCCCGACCCTTTGGCATTCCAATCGCAGCTTCCTCCCCTGCCTGTGGAGGAACTCGCGATGGCCGAGAAAACGAAACCGCCGCGGAAGGACGAGGACACGCCCCGGCCGCTCGGCAGCCCTTATGGGCCGCACCCGCACGGGGTGGACGAGGCGGCCGGCGGGGCCGACAGCTCGCCGCTGGACACGGAGCCGACCGGCGACCGGCAGAAGGCCGCGGACGAATCGAAGCCGAAGGCCGGCGACGGGGACCAGGTGAACAGCCCGCGGTAGCCAGTGATTGGCGAGCCGAGCGGCGTAAGCCGCCGGGTTAAGACTTACCCGGCGGCTGACGCCGCTCGGCTCGCCACGTTGTCACTTACCCGGCGGCTGACGCCGCTCGGCTCGCCGGCTATTTGGCTTGCCGGTCGTACTCGTTCAACATGTCTTGCCAGCCGGCCGCCCACCACGTCGCTAACGGCTGCGGCTGCTTCCGCGCCACGTACACCACGGCCGCGCGTACCGCCGCATCGTCCGCGAGCTTCCGCTTCGACCCGTTCGCCGTCCAGAACGTGCCGTTCGGCGGCAGCGGCCGCAGCTTCTTCACCGCCCGCGTGGCCCAGCTCTTGAACAGTTCCAGCACCCGATCCGGGTCCGGGTCGCCGCCGACGCCCACGACGAGATGCACGTGGTTGAACATGACGCTCGCCGCTTCGAGCTTCCACCGGCGGACGCGGGCCGTCTCCTGGAACTGCGCGATCATGGCCTCGGCGTCCGCCCGGTCGAGCGACACCGGCTCGCCGGTCATCCGCTGCCGCACCCACGCTTCGAGCCGCGGAACGTCGGCGACGTAAGGCGTGCCGGGGACGTTGTGGGTGGCGTGGGTTCCGTCCGCGTCGCGGACGTTGCCGACGAACCCGCGGGCGTCGCCGGGCAGCCACGTGCCGTAGCAGGTCCAGGTGAGGAGCCAGTGGCGGTCCATGGAAGCGCCCTTACCCGGTTCCTTACGGAACTCGGCTCGCCAGATCATGCGCCCGGCGAGCCGAGCGGCGTTAGCCGCCGGGTAAGTCGCCGCGACTCCCGGTCCCGCCGCCCGCCGGTCACTTTTTCACCCGGCCGCCGGCCCACTCGATCGTGCAGCCCGGCAGCTTCGCCGCCAGCGCCGTCACGCCCGCTTCCGTCACGGCCGTCTCCTTCACGAACAGGTACCGCAAGCTCGCGGCCCCGGCGAGCTGCGCCAGCCGGGCGTCGTCGAAGTCGCTCACCTTGAACGTCAGCGTGTACAGGCTCGGCAGCCGGGCGATGTGGTCGATCCCCGTCGCCGGGAGCGTACACTTCGTGACCGACAGCGCCCGCAACTTCGGGGCGGGGGCTAGCGCCGCCAGCATGTCGGGCGTCAGCGCCGCGCCGTAGATCGCGAACGTGTCCAGGTCCGGCATCGCGGCGATCCGCTCGCACCCGGCGGGGTCGAGGTCCGGCGTGTCCGACGGGGACAACCGCTTCAGCGGCAAGGCCGTCACCGCCGCCCACCGGTCCCCGCCTTGCAGGTTGAAAATGCGGACCGCGGACAGCGCCTTCAGTTCCGTCAGCCGCCGCAGCATCGCGGCCGGGACGGACTGGCCGTTCGTGAGGTGGATGGCGGTCAGGTTCGGGAATTGACGAAACGTCTCGAACCAACTGTTGGTCAACGGCACGGCCAGTTCGAATTGCTGGATGGACTCCCAGGACGCGATTGCAGCCCACTTCACGGCGTGGGCGTTGCTCAGCTCGATCCGCGACGCGGTGTCCACCAGCGCCGTCAGTTTCGTGAGCGGCGCGACGGCCGGCAGCAGCACCTCGTCCGCATACGTTTTCGGCAGACCGTTGGAAACGTTGATCCGGATCGCGACGATCGCGAACGCCCCGGCCGGGACCGGGCTGCCGACCTTCAGCGTCGTCTTCGCGGCGGCCCCGGCCGGCACGATGTCCAGGTCGGCCACCGGCAGCAGCTTCTCGGCGGCCGCCCGGTCCGCGTCGGCGACGAGTCGTCGTTCGAGGATGACGCCGTTGCTCGCAACCTGGCAATCCGGCAGCGCCTGCTGAAACGCCTTCGCGGCTTCGGCCGTCACCTTCGTCCCGCCGACGTTGAGGGTGCGAAGGTACTTGAGTTCCTTCAAGTGCTCCAACCCCGCGTCCGTCACCGGGACGGCGTACAGGCCCAGGACCCGGAGGGCTTTGAGGTCCTTCAGGTGCTTCATGCCGTCGTCCGTCAACGGCAGGCGGCCGAGGTCGAGGCGGGTCAGGGACGGGAAGCCCTTGAGCTTCTCCAGGCCGGCGTCCGTGACCTGCGTGCCACCGAGGACGAGTACGTGTAGGCCGTCGAGCGGTTGCAATCGTTGGAGGTCCGCGTCCGACACGGGCCGGTTGCTCAGGTGGACGAACGTGAGGGTGAACCGGTCCGCCGGCAGGTCGGCGGCGGCCTTGATGTCCTGCGACTGGCCGAGGACGCGGACGTACCCGCCCCGCTCGATCACCCACGCGGCGGCGGCGCGGTCCGGGTCGGCGGCGGGGGCATCGTCGGCCGGGGCCGTGGCGGTGTCGAATTTGCTGGCCAGCGTCACGTCGGGGCGGGCGACCTTGAACTTCCTCACGCCGTCGGCGGTGACGCCCGTGTCTCGCACGTCCAGTTTCGTGAGCGATTTGGCGTTCGCGAACTGCAATAACTTGGTGTCGTCGAATTGCTTGGTCTTGATCTCCACCTCTTTCGGCCTCTCGCCGTTGCCGAGGTGCTGGTAGCCCGTCTCCGGGATCGGGTCCTTCAGCCCCAGCAACAGGCGCTGCAGGGACGGGCATTTCCCGAGCGTTTCGAGGCCGGCCGCGGTCAGCCTTCCGTCGTAGATCGCCAGGTAGGTCAGTGTCTTCATGGCCGCGATTTGTCGAAGGACGGCGTCGTCGAACAACCCCGAGGTCGTGAGACTCAGTTGTTCCAGCGGCAGGGAGGTCAGGACGGCCCAACCCGGCGAGGGTTTGCCCGGATAAGAATGGAGGTACAAGTGCGTGAGGGACGAAAGTTCACGCACCCGAATGAGCACGTCGTCCGTGGCCCCCTTCGTCTGGAACATGACGGCCGACAACTTCGGAAACGTCTTCAAAACGTCGATCCACGAATCGCTCAACGGGAATCGCGTGTGCAACTTCTGCATCGACCCGCGGCACGCCAGCCCGGCGAAGGTCTTCGGGTTCAGGTCACGGAAGTCGATGGCGGCGAGAGGGTCGTAAATTGCCTCCAAATGTTCGAGCGGCAACAGTGCGGGAATCAACTCCTTCTGAACGAAATCGCCGCCGAAATCGTGCCCCGCCTTGGGGAAGTACAGTCTGATCAGCACGAACGACTCGGCCGGCAGCGGGGCCGTGGCCGGGATCGTCTTTACGACACCCGCGGCCGTCCGCACCGTGATCGAGGTGAAGTGCGGCCGCAGTTTCTCCGCCGCCGCGCGGTCCGGGTCGGCGGCCGGGATCGGGGCCGCGGCGTTGTCGAAGTCGCTCGTCACCGTCACGTCCGGCCGGGCCTTGCGGAACGCCGTAACGCCGGCGGCCGTCACGCCGCTCTTGCCGACGTTCAACACCTTCAGCGTCTTGAGGTCGGCGAGTTTGAGCAGCCCGGCGTCGGTGAACTTCTCGCCGCCGAGGCCGAACTGCTCCAGGCCCTCGAACGCGACCAGCCGGGCCGCGTCCGCGTCCGCGTATCGAAGGCCGAGGCTCATGATCTTGAGCCGTTTCAGTTTCACGAGGCTGTCCAGGCACTTCGTCGTGAGGCCCGGCCGGTCGTGGGCCGACAGGAACAGCGACGACAGCTCGGACAACCCTTCGAGATGCTTGACGCCGGCGTCGGTGGCGTTCGGCGACGCCAGGCTGAAGGATTGGAGTTGCTTCAACTCGCCGACGTGCTTCAAGCCCGCGTCGGAGACGAAACTCCCGCTGAGGTCCAGGTGCGACAGCTTCGGGAGCGCCTTCAGCCGGGCGAGGTCGGCGTCCGCGAACGCCTCGCCCAGCGGCAGGAACAGCCTCTCGACGGGCAGCCCCTTGAGCGCGTCCAGGCCCGGCCCCTTCAGCCGACCGCACGGGCCGAGGCCGAGTGCCCGTAAGTTCGGCAGCATGGCGAACGGCTTGAACCCGTCGTCCGTCAGCTCGTTCGTCCCGCGGATCGTGACGGCGGTGAGCCGCTTCCAGCCGGGGAGGGCCGCGAGACGGGCCAGGGAGGCGTCCGTTAGCGGATGGGTCACCTCAAGGTCGTCGAGTTCGTCCAGCCCGAGCAAGGGGTCGATCTCGGCGTCGGTCAGAACGCGATCGACCGGCAACCGGAGCGCCTTGCACTTGAACGGCGTCGCCGGGAGCTTGGACGCGTCCGCATTGATCCAGGGGAGGCCGTCGATTTGCACGTCGCCGCGGTTGCGGAGGACGAACTCCGCCGCCGCGCGGTCCGGGTCGGCGAGGGCGAACAGTTGCCCCTCGAGTTTCACGTCCGGCCGGGCGGCCTTGAACGTCCGCACGCCCTCGGCGGTGACGCGACTGCCGGTCGTGCAGGCCCATTCCAGCGTCTTGATCGCGGCGAGGGATTGCAGCCCCGCGTCGCCGAACTCGCCGGGTTGGTCGAGATTAACCATCCGGAGCTTCGCCATGCCGAGCAACGGCTTCAAGTCAGCGTCTCGAACGGGGATGTTGGCCAGGAAGATCTCCGCGAGATTCGGAATGCCGCTGACCACGCCCAACGCGGCCCCCGTCAACCTGCCTACTCTCCCTTGGGGGTTCCCCAGTGACAATCTGGGCAACGTGGCGTGCTTCTGGAGCGGCTGAAGTCCGGCGTCCGAAAGGCGGTCCGAGACAAGGTAGAGATTGTCCAGGGCCGAGAGTTCGGCGATGTGCTTGACGCCGCTGTCCGTGAGGCCGCTCCCATCGAGGGCCAAACTCGTAAGGTTCGGCAGTTTTCCGAGATATTTCAGGTTGTCGTCCTGGAATGCGTCGGTCAATCGGGACAACCCCAGTTGCTTTAGCCCCCAGCCTTCCCAGGCTTTCAGCCCCGCGCCCGTGAAGCGACCGTTGCTCAGCGCGAGGTCGTCGAGCTGAGGGAAGTCGCGGAGTTGCTTCAACCCTGCGTCCGTCAGCGCCGCGGCGTTGGCTTGCAACGCGATCAAAGATTTCGCCGCAGGCAGCTTGGCCAACCGCGCCAGGTTCGCCTCGGTGAGGGGGTAGTTGATGGACAGGTTCGCGAGACCGTCGGCCGCCAAGAGCATGTCCGCCTCCGCGTCGCTCAGTTCGCGACCAGGCAGGTAAATTCGGACGCATTGGAACGGCCCCGGAGGCAACTCGGCGGCCTGCGTCGGGTCGTACTGCCGCTCGCCGATCGTGACCGCGCCGCCGTTCGCTAGCACGAACTCCGCGGCCTTCCGGTCGGCGTCCATCACCGGCGACTTGGCCGCGGCCGCCTTCCGCGGGCCGACGGTCGCGACCGTCTTGCCGCCGTCCTTCACCTCGACCTTCGACCCGTCCGGCACTTCCACCGTCGTCTTCGACCCGTCCTTGTTCGTGATGATGATCGTGATGCCGCCGACGAGCAGCAGGAACGCGAACAGCCCGCCGCCGAGGAGCAGCTTCGTGTTCGCCGGCTTCGTCGGCCCGGCCGCGGCCGGTTTCGGCAGCCGCACCGTCGGGGCAGCTTCGTCGTCGAGTTCGCCCCACACCTGCGGGGCCGATTCTTGAAGGGGAATCGCCACCAGCGGCTGCGACGTGGCGACCGTCTTCGACACGTCGGCCAGCTTCTTCTCGATGGCCGCGAGTTCCTGCAGCGCCGCCTTCGCGTTCGCCGGGCGGCCGGCCGGGTCCTTCGCCAACAGCCGGTCGAGGAACGCGGAATACTCCGCCGGCACGTCCGGGCGGACGGTCGCCACCGGCGGCTGCGTCTCGAACCCGACCGCGCCGAGCGTGGCCATGAGCGAGTCGCGGGTGAACGGGTTCTTTCCGGCCAGCAGCGTGTAGAACACGACGCCGACGCTGAACAGGTCGGCCCGCGGATCGACCGGCTTGCCGTGCGCCTGCTCCGGGGCCATGTACGCCGGCGTGCCGACGACCGCCCCCTCCTGCGTCAGTTGCGCGTCGCCGTCGTTGCCGCGGGTCAGGCCGAAGTCGAGGATTTTGATCCGCGACGTGCCCTTCTCGATCCACAGGTTCGCCGGCTTGATGTCCCGGTGGATCAGCCCCTTCTCGTGGGCGACGGCCAGCCCGCGGAGCGTGTCGCGGACGACTCGGAGGGCGTGTTGCAGCGGGACGGCTTTCTTCTGCCCCTTGATCCACTCGTCGAGCGGCAGCCCTTCGAGGAACTCCATCGCCAGGTACGGGACGCCGTTGGCCGTGCCGACGCCGTAGACGGTGATGATGTGGTCGCTCTTGAGGCCGGCCGCCGCCCGCCCCTCGCGGAGGAACCGGTCCGCCGCCTGCGGCTTCGCCGCGACCTCCGGCCGCATGACCTTCAGCGCGACGGACCGCTTGAGGACGGTATCCTCGCCGCGGAAGACGAACCCCATGCCACCTTCGCCGAGCTTCTTCAGCACGCGGTAGTCGCCGAGCCGGCCGAGTTCGTCGGCGGCCTGCGGCGGGGACAGGAACGGGAACTCCGGGACGCCGCCGGGCGGGGGCGTGCCGAACGTCGGGCTGGTGGCGTCGGCGGAGAACTCTTGCGTCTGCGGCGGGTCGCCCTGGACGCGGGTGCGGTTGTCGCCGCCGGGGAGGGACGGGTTCGGGCGCGGCGTAGCCATCGGGGACCCCTGGGCGGGTGGTATGAGGAACTTAAGTGTATCTCAGAATTGCGTGCCCCGCCACGGAGAAGGGTCGGCCGAACGCGACGGCCCTCACTCGAAGAACTTGCGGACGACGACCGCGAAGCCGGGGAGAACCTCCGGGACGGTGACTTCCTGCTCGGCGGTGAAAATCTTCTGCAACTCGTCCCGGCGGTAGACGGACGCCGTCCGCGAGTCCGCGTCGAGGACGAGGACGGCCCGCACCCCGACCTTCAGGTAGTCGCCGATCTTGCCGAAGACTTGCGACCACGTGTTCGACGGCGAACGGATTTCGACCGTCAGGTCCGGGACGAGGTCCGTCACGCCGTCCGGCGCGGGGCCGGCCGGCAGCCGGTCGAAGGTGAAGAAGCACAGGTCCGGCCCGCGCATCCGGTCCGGGTCGCGGTGGATGAGGATGTGCGAATCGTTCGACATCGTTTGGCCGAGGTTGTTGGCCTCGACGAAGTTGCCGATCAACCGGATCGCCTTCGCGCAAACCTGTCCGTGACGAAGTGAGGGCATCCCTTTCTCCACGAGAACGCCGTCGATCAGTTCCTCGTAGTCCTCGCAGTAGTCCCGAAGGAATTCCTCGGCCGTGACGAGGCGGCCGGTCGGTTTGGGTGGAAGTCGAGATGCGGTCATGGCTGCTCCCGCGATGCGTTGCCTCAAGTTACCCGACCCGTCCGACGACCGCCAACCCGAATCCCGGTGGCTGACTTCCGAAGTCCGGCTTCGACTTCGGAAGTCGAATGGGGCCAGCACCGACGGGAGGGAGGAACGCCCCCGCGCGGGATCGACTTCCGAAGTCGAAGCCGGACTTCGGAAGTCGGGCCTCTCGCTTGCACCCGGTTTCCCGCGGCGGTACGATCTACTTCACACATCCCCCGTCGGTCTCGGAACGGAGATTCGCATGGCCACCGCCAAGAAGGACAAGCCCCGGATGTCGCTCCGCGACCAGCGGCGGGTCGTCGGCATCGCCGCGGCCGTCGTCCTCGCCGTCGTCTTCTACTGGCAGTTCCTCTCCGACGGGCTGCCCGTGTGGTGGGGGCCGACCGCGTCGGCCGCGGACAAGGCGGCCGGCCGGGAGCTGTTCGAGCACGAGTGGGCGGCCAACGACCCGAAGGCCCACGGCGACGGCCTCGGGCCGGTGTTCAACGCGAAGTCGTGCGTGTTCTGCCACTTCCAGGGCGGCGTCGGCGGCGGCGGCGAGGTCGCCCACAACGCCACGCACTACGAAATCCTGCCGCGGCCGGACAAGAACGAGTACATGGTCGGCGTGCTGCACGACCAGAGCGTCACGTCCGAGGACCGCGAGTCGCTGAAGCGGCTGCAGATGATGTACCCGGTCGAGAAGCCGCGGCCGGCCCCGCCGTCGCTGGAGATCGGCGGACACTGCAGCTACATGGCCCCGCCGACGCCGCCGTTCGACCCGGTGCGGACGCACGACGTGCAGTCCACGGCCCTCTTCGGCATCGGCTGGCTGGACCGCATCTCGCCGAAGGCCATCGCCGCGAACCACCGCCGCCGCAGCGTCAGCACCACGTTCCAGGAACTGAAGTTGAACTTCGAGCAAATTCCGGTCGGCCGACTGCCGGCGGTGGCGGACGGCCGGGTCGGGAAGTTCGGGTGGAAGGGGAACTTCGCCACGCTGGAGGAGTTCGTGGCCGCCGCGTGCGCGAACGAACTCGGCCTCGGCACGCCGTACAGCGCGCAGGCGAAGCCGTTCCACAAGCCGGACGCGGCGGACGCGAAGCCGGACCTGGACCGCCGGCAGTTCCGCGAGCTGATGGCGTTCGTGGACACGCTGCCGCGGCCGGTGGAAGTTTCCGATTCGACGAGCGAGCAAGGGAAGCAGGTCTTCAAGGACGTGGGCTGCGCGGCCTGCCACGTCCCGGACCTGGGCGGCGTGGCGGGCGTGTACAGCGACTTCCTGTTGTACGCGCTGGAGGAGCCGAACGCGAGCGGGACGTTCGACCGGTACGGCCCGTCGCCGCCGGACGGGTCGGGCCGGCCGGGCCACGTCCCGGACCCGCAGCAGTGGAAGACGCCGCCGCTGTGGGGCGTGGCCGACTCCGCGCCTTATATGCACGACGGCAGCGCCCCGACGTTGGCGGCGGCGATCCAGGCGCACCGCGGCGACGCGAAGGGCGTGCTGGCCGCGTACCAGAAGCTGCCGGCCGGCGACCAGGCGGCGGTGGTGAAGTTCCTGGAATCGCTGAAGGCCCCGCCGGACGCGATCCCGGTGGCGACGAAGTCGAGCAAGCACCGCCGGCTGGCGCAGCGATGATTCCTACGAGGCAAGTCATGCGAGCGACAGCGGCGAACGCGCTCGTTCTCTTCGCGCTGGCCGGCTGCCATCGCGTGGAGGAACCGGCCGGAGAGACGGACCCCACGGGCGGTTTCTATCACGTCGGCAGTCGGGTCGAAGACCGGCGTGCCCTTGGCGGGTTCGGCAAGAGTGACAACTACCCACGCACCTTGACCGATCAGCCATGGGGCGAAAAGGAGACCGTGTCCGTCGTCGCCTTCCCGGACGAACCGGCCGACTACTTCGGGCAGCCCGGCATGACGGTCCGCGTCGTCAACCGGACGGCCGGCGAAGTGGCATTTGACGCCTACGACTCGAAGCTCTTCCTCGTCCGGGAAGCCCGTGACACCAATGGTGAGTGGCGGGAAATCGAATTTCAGCCCGACTCCGGTTGCGGCAACGGCTACCACCGCGTCTTTCTTCGACCCGATGAATACTGGCAGTTCCCGGCCCGTGTTTACACGGGGGCGATCCAGACGCGGCTGCGATTCCGCCTCGACCTCGAACGCCGACCAGACGCGATGACGTCCATTTTCTCCGCCGAGTTCGATGGGGCGGTCAGCGCGGCGCAGTTCTTGAATCGATAACGTCAACCGGGATTGGGCATGGCTCGCACGCCGACGAAGGGGCAGCGCAACCCGACGGCGCTTCGGCAGCTCGTGAACGTCGGGCCGGACATGGAGGCGACGCTGCGGCTGATCGGCGTCCATCACCCCGACGACCTGAAGGGCCGCGACCCGTACCGGATGTACGCGGACCTCACGCGGGTCAGCGGCGCGCCGCATGACCCGTGCGTGCTGGACGTGTTCATCAGTGTGGTGCGGTTCATGGACGGCGGCCCGCCGACCCCGTGGTGGCACTTCACCGCCGAGCGGAAGCAGGAGTTGGCGCGGCGGGCCTGAAAGTGGGGCACTCGCTCCGCGAGTGCCGAAGGGGTGACTCTTTCCCGTCGCAATTGCCGTTCGTGGTCGGACGTGCCGCCCGGCACTCGCGGAGCGAGTGCCCCACTTTCACCCGAAGGACCTCGCCAGAACTTCGTCCGCCGTCATCGTCGGTTCGGCTGCCGCGGTTGTGCTCACGGGTCGGCCTCCTTCGCGGATAAACTACCCCGAACGCCGCGGGAACTCCACCCCGGTCCGGCAATTTAATATGATGATTTGAACACTACCAAACGGGCGAACACCATGCGCACCGCGACCCGCACGCTCTACGACACTTTCCCCACGCCGCTCGGCGACATCCTCCTCACCGGCGACGGCGACACGCTCGCCGGGCTGACGTTCGCCGGGACGCCGACGCCGGACATGGTGCGGGACAAGGCCGCGCTCAAGGAACCGCTCCGGCAGCTCCGGGCGTACCTCGCGGGCGAACTCAAGACCTTCGAGTTGGCGCTGAAGCAAACCGGCACGCCGTTCCAGGAGCGCGTGTGGGGGGAACTGTGCGCCATCCCCTACGGGGAGACGATCTCCTACGCGGAACTCGCGCGGCGGATCGGGCAGCCGACGGCGTCGCGGGCCGTCGGGTCGGCGAACGGGCGGAACCAGATCGCGGTGATCGTGCCGTGCCACCGCGTCATCGCGGCCGACGGGACGCTCGGCGGGTACGGCGGCGAGCTGTGGCGGAAGGAGTGGCTGCTGAAACTCGAAGGGGTGGAACTGTAGGTCGCGACCACACGATATAGCCGCCGGCTTGCCGGCGGGGTTTTGCGACTCCCAAAACCCCGCCGGCAAGCCGGCGGCTATATAAATTTGTTCACACCGTCAGCACCCGGTCCCGCGCCGTCACCGCCCACTTCCCGACGACGCGGTTGTCCTCCGCGACGAGCACCTCGCGGTGCAGCGCGACCGTCGGGCAGACGTGCGACGGGATCGCGTACACCACGTCCCCCGGCGAGTACCGGTCCGCCTCGGCCGTCTCGACGACCAGGTGCTCCTCGCTGTGCGTCACGATCGTGTAGTCCGGGAAGTCCAGCAGGTACACCCGCTTCGGCATCGGCGGGTCGGCCGCCACCGACTTGTTCCCCAGGTCCAGCGTCACCCGGTTCGGCGTCGGCCGGCTCACCACCCGCGTCACCAGCACCGCCGCCGGCGTGATCCCCAGGTCCGGGTACTTCGACCCGTAGCCCAGGTCGTGGAGCACGTAGGTTCCGGGCGAACACTCCAGCCCCGGCACGTCGCGGATGGCGGCGTAGGCCGGGAACCCCGGCGTCCCGCCGGCCACGATCCGCGGGACCGGCCGGCCGGCCCGCTCGTGCTCCTCCCGCATCCCCAGCACCTTCGAGAGCGTCGAGCGGGCCGCGTTCTGCCGGTCGGCCGGCGGCTCGGCGTTGTTGTGCCCGTCGTAGGCGTGGAACCCGCCGGGCCGGGTGTGCGGGCCGGCCGCGATCTTCGCGTACAGCGCGTCGGCCGCCTCCCCGAGCGGCACGCCGGTCCGGTTCATCCCGACGTTCAGGTCGATCAGCACGTCGATGGTCTGCCCGGCCGTGGCGAGCGCGTCCGTCAGCTGCGCGAGGTGGTTCGGGTGATCGACGATGGACGAGAACGCCGTGCAAGGGAACTTCGCGATTAGCTTCGTCAGCCGGTGGACGTTCGGCCCGATGAGCGGGTAGGAGATGAGCACGTCCGGCGCGCCGGCGGCCGCGAGCATCTCGGCCTCGGCGACGGTGGCGCACTTGTGCTTCGTGACGCCGGCGAGCAGTTGCATCTGCACGACCTCGGCCGTCTTGTGCGTCTTGACGTGCGGCCGCAGCCGGTCCGGCCCGCCGGCCGCGGCGATGACGGTGCGGATGTTCTGGGCGATCAGCTTCGGGTGGAAGACGAGGGCCGGGGAGAAGACCTCCGCGACGTTCGCGAGCAGGTACGCCGGGTGAAGTGCGTGCATGGGGTTGGTTCACGATGGTGGGTCGGGCGGCGACGTGGCTTTCTTCTTATTCCCTCCCCCCTTGGGGGGGAGGGTTAGGGAGGGGGGTGAGCTTCCTCCCG
>NZ_JCABYM010000140.1:0-15582 GCF_059499385.1 Limnoglobus sp.
GATTTCTAAACTCTCTTGGTTTTTCTCCGCGCCCTCTGCGCCCTCCGCGGTGAAATCGGTTTTAATTTGCCTTCCGCAATCGTGCCCAGTACCCGCCGTCGCCGGGGCGGCCGGGGACCGCGGCGTGTTCCACCTCCAGCGTCAGCCCCTTGATCGCCCGTCGCACGGCCGACACCACGCCCTGGTTCTCGTCCCGCTCGATGCTGCACGTCGAGTAGACGATGACGCCGCCGGGCTTCACGCGGTCGATGGCGTTCAGCAGCAGCCGCGTTTGTAGGCGGATGAGGAACTCGAACTCGCGGGGTTGGATCCGCCAGCGGACCTCCGGCCGGCGGCCGAGGACGCCGGTGTTGCTGCACGGCACGTCCACCAGGGCCGCGTCGAACGGCCCGGCCGGCGGCTCCTCGGTCTCCTTCAACAACTTCGTTTCAACGATGGAAACGCCGAGCCGCTGACACAGCGCTGTCACCGTGTCGAGCCGCCGCTGGTCCACGTCGCACGCGACGATCTGGCCGCGGTTCTGCATCAGCTCCGCGAGGTGCGTCGTCTTCCCGCCGGGGGCGGCGCACAGGTCGAGGACCCGCATCCCCGGCGACGGGTTGAGGGCGGCGGCCACGGCCATCGCTGACACGTCCTGCACGGCGAAGTCGCCGTCGTGGTAGCCGGGCAGTTCGCGGACCGACCCGCCGTCCGGCAGCCGCAGCGACTGCGGGTGCTCGCCCGGCTCGGCGGCGATGGTGGCGGCCGCGAGGCGGAGGCGGTACGCCTCGCGGTCCGACCGCAGCTTGTTCACCCGCAGCCACAGCGGGGGCGGCGCGTTGAACCAGAAGCCGAGCCGCAGGCACTCGTGCCAGTCGTGCTGCTTCAGCCAGCGGTCGGCGAGCCACCGCGGCCACGAGAACGCGGCCGCGAGGTACGCCGCCTCGTTCCCGTCCGGGTCGGCGAAGACGGGCTTGGTCAGCTTGCGGTAGTTGCCCTCGACCGGCAGCGTGTCGGAGTACGGGAAGTCGACGAACTCGTCGGTGACGAGTTCGCTGACCCGCCGCAGGACGCCGTTGACGAACCCCTTCGCCTGCGGGCTGCCGACGTGCGGGGCGAGTTCGACCGACTCGTGGACGGCCGCGTGCCGCGGGACGTGGGTGAGCAGCGCGAGCTGGAACGCGCCGAGGTGCAGCACGTCCCACACCCGCGGCTGGACGGCGTGGTGCGGCGTCTTGACGAACGGCTTGAGCAGGGCGTCGAGCGTGGCCCGGCGGCGGACGACGCCCATGACGAGCTGCGTGACGAGCCGCCGCTCCTGCGGCGGGAGCGTGCCGGCCTGCTCCTCGACGATCTCGGAGGCGAACTGCTTGCGGGCGCGGGCGAGGTGCAGCACGTCGGCCGCGACGCGGCGGGCGGTGGTCATGGCGGGTTACCGGCGGCCCTTCCAAATCGCCGGGTCGCGACTGTTGTGGAAGACGGAAAGGACGCGGATTCGGTCTGCCTCGACCACGTAGTAGACGCAGTACGGGAACCCCATCACGGGGGCCTCCCGAATGTCGTCCTCGGCAATCGGGTAGCGGTCTGGTTGACCAGAAATGATGCTCAACGCGCCTTCGACGGCGCGGACAAACTTGGCACCCGCCGCGCGGCTCTTGCGGGTGTAGAATTCGCAATCGTCGTCATACTCCACCCGCGCGAGCGGGCGGAACACGATGGGCAAGGTCATTGCTGACACCTGGCAAGCGACGCCGCCTTGATCTCCTCCCACGGGATGTCGTCTCCCGGATTGGCACGGGCCTCGTCCCGTCGTCGCCGGAGTTCTTGCTTGAACTCCTCGCTCAACGGCGGCCGCGGCGTATCGGCCGCGATGCTGTCGAGGATGATGTGCGCGATCTCGATGCGATCCTGCACGGGCAGTTCAAGGATCGCGGAGAGATCCACGCTTGCAGGTGCGGTTGCCGTCGCGGTCATGGCTCCTCCCGGTCGAGACACGAACAGTATATCACGTCAGCTTCTCCGGCCCGAACCGGTCGAGCAGTTGAACCGGGTGACCGCGGAGAAATTCTGGACACGGCATCCTCTTCTTGCCAGACGGCTGGAGTTCCAGCAACTCGACCGCCGACCAGTCACCGCACATCACACAAATCGTTTGCTTCGCGTCAACAAGAACGTGGCCCGGCTGTGCATGCTCAACCCCGTCCGGTATCGCACCGACCCGCGCTCGATTGACGATCACCCGCATCGGCTCCTTGCCGGGGCGGTGGAAGAACGTGTACGCCGTCGGCCACGGCTGCATCGCGCGGACCTGCCGCGCCACCTCCTCGGCCGGCCGCGACCAGTCGATCAGGCCCATCTCCTTCGTTAGCTTCGGGGCCTTCGTCACGAGCGCCGGGTCTTGCTTCACGCCGCTCACCGGGCCGAGCTTCAGCTTCGCCACCACGTCTAGGCACAACTTCGCGCCCAGCGGGGCCAGCCGCGATTCGAGTTCGCCGGCCGTCTCGTCGGGGAGGATGTCCAGCTCGCCCCGCGCGAGCATGTCGCCGGAGTCGAGGCCGGGGGTGATGCGGATGATCGTCACGCCGGTCCGCGTCTCGCCCTTCCAGATGGCGTAGGCCACGGGCGCGGCCCCGCGATACTTCGGTAGCAGCGACGCGTGGACGTTAATCATCCCCAGCGGCGGCGTCGCGATCACGGCCGGCTTCAGGATTTGCCCGTAGGCCGCGACGACGACCAGGTCCGGGGCGAACGCCGCCAGTTCCGCCAGCCCGTCCGGCGTGTTGATGCTCGCGGGTTGCGCGACCGGCACGCCGGCGGCCGCGGCGATGCTCGCGAGGCCCTTCCCGACCTGCCGCGACGCCCCGGTCCGGCGGCCCACGTCCCGGTCCGGCTGCGTGACGAGGCCGACGACGTTCTCCTTCGCCGCGAGCAGCGCCTCGAACGTCGGCTCCGCGAACGTGCCGGTCCCCATCATCACGATGCGCATTGTCGTCATCCGTTATTTGTGATTCGTTATTGGAGCTGTCGCACCCATGAAGGGCCTTCGTCCGTGCGACAGCTCCAATAACCGATAACCAATCACTGATGACGTTTCACAACCGCGGTTCCATGTCGGGCGGGAGGCGGCCGCGCTTCTTGTCGTCGTCGAACTCGACCATCAGGTTGTGGATGTCGGTGCGGCTGGAGAACCGCTGCAGCGGCCCCATCTTGTCGATGAACAGGACGCCGTTGAGGTGGTCGATCTCGTGCTGCCAGATGCGGGCGGCCAGGTCCGAGCAGGTCATCGTCTGGAGCTTGCCGTCGAGGTCGTAGAACTGCACCGTCACGGTCTTCGCCCGGCGGATGTCCTGGTACAGGCCGGGGAAGCTCAGGCAGCCCTCGCGGTCCTTCTCGGCCCCCTTCGACTCGATGACGACCGGGTTGATCGCGACGACTTCCTGGTCCTTGCGGTCCGGCTCGCCCTCGAAGTTCAGGACGATGAGTTGGTAGTCGAGCGTCACCTGCGGGGCGGCGAGGCCGAGGCCCTCCCGCTTGTACATCAGGTCCAGCATCTCGCCGGCCGCGAGCCGCACGTCCTTGTCGATGTTCGCGACCGGCTTGCACTTCGCCCGCAGGGCGGGGTGGGGGTAGTTGACGATCTTCATCAGCGTTCCGAGTCTCGGGTCCGGGTCTGATGATTATAGCGGCGCGGCGACCCCCTATCGGCTGTTGGTCGGTCTTGTAGGGCGGGTCAAGGCTTTGCGCCGACCCGCCGGGGCGCGGGTGGCGTCGGCGGGTCGGCGCAAAGCCTTGACCCGCCCTACAGGGCCGCCGTTACTTCCCCTTCCCCGTCGGCGTGGCGTCGCCGGGGAGCTTCCCCGTCGCCCAGTCGAGGCCGCCGAACAGGTGCTTCTGGAACGCCGCGTCCTTCCACACCTTGTCCTGGTGGCCCAGCGACGTGTAGAAGACCTTCCCCTTCCCCTCTTCCCGGCACCACGAGATCGCGTAGTCGCCGTCCTTCCGGCCGTTCTGCTTCGGCTCGAACGACCCCTTCTCGCAGCTCAGGATGATGTGCAGCTTGTCCCGGCTGTACGGCTCGTCGTGGAAGATGTAAATCTCGTCCGCGTAGGGCTGCCCGTCCGTGAACCCGGCCGCCGCCGGGTGCTTCGGGTCTTCGATCTTGAGCTTCACGTTCTGGATGCCCGGCGGGTGCGTCTTGAAGAACCCGCCGATGAACTCGCCGTAGATCGTGTCGTACAGCGTGTCGCTGGCGCAGTGCGACCCGGCGAACGCGCCGCCGGCCTTCACCCAGTCGATCAGGTCTTGCAGCTCCTCCTTGTTCAGCGGGCCGACGTTGCCCTTCTGCGGGCCGCTGCCGGTCGTGAAGAACAGCACGGCGTCGAACTTCTTGAGCGTCTCCTTGTTGATCCGCCCGCAGTGCTCCGGCTCGATGGGCAGCTTCGTGGCCTTGCGAAAGTTCTCCTGCACCTTCGCGAACTTCGGGTCGGCGGGGTCGCCGGTGTACCGCCAGCACGTCACGTCGTACCCGTGCTTCGGGCCGACCTCCTTGAGCAGCGTCTCGGCCGTGGCGACGGACGCGTGAACGAACCCGCCGCTATGGGTGACGAGCAAGAGCTTCTTGTTCTCGGCGACGGCGGCCAGAGCCGTCATCGCGAGGAGGCCGAGGGAGAGGAAAAAGCGAGTCATGAATCGCTCCGAATGGAAAGGGGTGGTGGAGCGGATTCTAGGCGGGGACGGGGTGGGTAGCGAGGGGCAGCGTTGGGGCAGCGACTTCTTGTCCCCTCCCCCGTTGACGGGGAGGGTTAGGGTGGGGGGTCAAGGCTGCCTCCGATGGATGAAGCCGTTCGCTCTCGGTGACTCATCACACCCGCCTAGTCCTACAGCCGTAGTTGATCAGTCGGGCGGTCTGGCCCCGCGTTTCTTGTAGTGGCAATCCATTGCCCGGTGTTGGTGTCGCCGCCGCCACGCCGACCACGCCAGCACCCCTTCGGCTTCTGGGACGAACGCTCACACCAGTTTGAGGAGTAGCTTCCGCTCCTCGGGCACGCTCCGGCGGATCGGGCGCTCGCCCCCTTTTCCCGCCGCGCCGGCCGTACCCGCGAGCGGATGACGGCGACCACGGCCAACGCGAACGGGCCGAGCGTCACGTGCCGGTGCCAGCCGGTCCGGCTCCGCACCTCGTACTCGTCTAGCCCGCCGCCGCCCTCGGCGGGTTCGAAACACTCCTCGACGACCCACCGCTTCCCGGCGACCGTGACCGACTCGGCGAGCGCCGTCGCCGGCCGCCCGCCGCACACGAAGTCCGACACGTCGGACGGGCGGGACGGGCTCCGCCGGATCAGCCGCCACCGCTGGCACCGCGGCGGGTTCGGACAATTGAGCCGCGTCCGCGCCCACTCGTACCACCGCGGCCCCTTGCGGCCCGCCCCGCTGCTCAGCCGCGGCCACGCGTCCGCCGGCACCTCGGCGAGCAACGCCTTCGCCCGAACCCGACCGTGACCGCGAAGTCCGTCCGCACCGCCAGGACGTAGCCCAAGCCTTGATTTCCCAGGCCGATCCGGAATGAGTAGTCCGACCCGTACACCGCGTCGGCCGTCCCCCGCCGGGCGGGCGATCCCCCGGCGACCGCCCGCTCGACCATCCGCGTGCTCGTCGACGATCCGCACCCCGCCCGGGTCGCCCAGGTGTTCGGCCCCGTTCCCGAGCCGGTCGTCGCGGACGGCGTCGGCGTCCCCGTCGGCCCGGGCGAGCAGGGGCTGCACCCCGTCGGGAGTCGCCTCGCCGAGGGGCTCGGCCAGTTGCCAACCGTTCTTGCGTTCGGCGTCGCCGAGCAACCCCCGGAGGTAGCCGACCGCCCGCTGGCGGGGCTCGCTCCGGGCGAACCGCGGGCCGAGCCGTTCGGCCACGGCCTCGACTTCCCGGGCCACTGCTCGACGGTTGCCCGCGTCGGTCGTCCGGACATGCCGTGCCCCGCGCCGCAACCCGTAGCGGGGGCAACTTTAGCAACTACGGCTGTAGGATTAAGCCTCTCCCCCGCAAAGCCGGGGGAGAGGGAATAAGAGCGGTGGGCCTCGAAGACTCGACACACCCTACAAATCCACAAATCACTCCGTGATGTGCTTCGTCAGCTTCGTCAGTTGGCGGACGAACACGCCGCACGTCTCGACCCACTTCGCGGCCGACTGGCCGGTCGCGAACCCGTTGCCGAGCAACAGCAGGTACCCCTCGATCACCGGCGGCAGGCCGCTCAGTAGCCGGACGCACTCGCCGCGGACGACCGGGTCGATCCGCGGGGCCGAGACCGCGAACCCGAACAGCGTCCGCGCCGGGGCCGGCCGCGGCAGCCCGGCCGCCTCCCGCAGGTACTGATCCGCCCCCTTCCGCGTCTCCGGCAGGTGCGCGCGGATGAGCGTCGCCCGCTCCGCGTGGCAGGCGGTGTACGCGTCGATCGCCTGCACCGTCCGCACGGCCAGCAGCAGGACGCCGTGCGGGTCGGCCCGGAACCGCGACCGGGTGAACTCCCGTAGCCGCTGCTCCTGTTCGGAGAGGTGCGTGAGCAACTCCGCCTCCCACTCGGCGTCGCGGGCGGCGAACACCGGCCGCGTCAGCAAGTCGGTGTCCAGCACGGCCTGCGTGTCCAGCGTGTCCTGCGCGGACGCGACCGTGTTGCCCGCGGCGTACTCCGGCCGGGCCGTCGTGAACTTGAACGCACTCGAACTCATACCCATCCAGCTACGAGGGGGACGTTACGGGGGCGGGGTTACTTCCTTACGGGAACGATCTTGCCGACCACTTCGACCAGCGCCTTCGGTTGGAACGGCTTCGTCAGGTACTCGACCGCGCCGGCCCACTTGCCGCGCATCTTGTTGAAGAACCCGTCCTTGCCGGTCAGGAACACGACCGGCACCTTCGCCGTCGCCGGGGTCTCCTTCAACAGCGCGCAGACGCCGAACCCGTCGAGGCCGGGCATGTTGATGTCCAGGATCGCCAGCGCGGGGACGCCGTGCGCCTTCAGCCCGTCCGCGACCTGCAGGCCGTCCGCGAGGCTGAACACCCGGTAGCCGGCCCCCTGGAGGGCGACGGTCACCAGCTTCCGGACGGTGGCGCTGTCGTCCACGACCATGACGAGCGGCGGGGCGGTCGCGGTGTCCGCCTTCGTCGGCCGGTGGGCGGCGGCGCTCCGCCAGTGGGTCGCCAACTTGTGGACCTGGGCCTTCCAGTTGGCGTCCGCGTCCAGCCGGGTGGCGGCCGTGTTGAACACGCGGATGGCTTCCGACGGCTGGCCGATGTTCAGGTACGCCAGCCCGAGGCAGAACGCCGCGGCGCTGCCGGGGGCCTTCTGCGCCTGCGGGGTCAGCCGGGCGATCGCCCGGCCCATCGCCGTCTCGTCCGCCCCGGTCGGCTGGTCGAACGAGGCCGGGGCGTTCAGCGTCACGACCGCCTTGCACGCCGGGCACCGCTCGACCGGCTGCGGGTGCATCGCCTCGCACAGGGGGCACGGCCACGTCCCCTCCTGCGCCTTGTACTGGGCCAGCCCCTGCTTCGCCCGCTCGTTGTTCGGGTTGATCTCCAGCACCTTCCGCAGGTACCGGATCGAGTCGGTCGGGTACGTCGAGACGCCGGCCATCCACAGGAGCGCGTGCTCGTTCTTCGGGTCGAGGTCGAGGGCCTCCCGGAGGAGGAGGCGGGCCGGCGGGAACTCCTTCCGCTGGGCGTGGTCGATGGCGGCGCGGATGATGGCGGACACGAGGCCGGCGCGGGCGTGCCGGTTGTCCGGGTTGAGCTTGAGGACGGTGCGGAGGCAGGACAGGGCCTCGGCCGGGTCGGCGGCGACGTTCGCCAGCCACAGCCACGCGACCTCGTTCTCGGCCTCCAGGCCGACGACCTGGCGGATGATGAAGCGCGCGCGGACCTTGTTGCCAGACTGTGCGGCGGCGATGCCGTCGCGGAGCAGGGAAGCGGTTTGGGGGTGTGCCATCGGGACGGACCGGGGGCGAGCCATTCCTTATGGGAGAGTTTTGGTCAACATTCGGAAAAGTCAAACCCTGCCATGTGTGCTATCACGAGAAGGTTGGGGCCACAAGGCAGCGCCCCGCGAACGAGGGAGACTCCCGACCATGGCGGGTGATACGATCGGCATCCTGTGGGACGTGGACGGCACGCTGGTCGATACGGCCGAGCAACACTTCTTGGCGTGGCAGCAACTTTCAGCCGAGATCGGCCGGCCGTTCACGCGGGAGGACTTCGCCCGGACGTTCGGCTGGCGGAACCCGGAGATCATCCGCACGCTGTACGACCCGGCCGCGGACGACGCGAAATGCGATTCCCTGGCGCTGCGGAAGGAAACGCTATACCGCGACATGGTCCGGGCCGGCGCGACGCAGCTGTTGCCCGGCGTGCGGGAACTGTTGGCGGCGTTCGCGGCGGCCGGGTGGCCGCAGGCGGTCGGGTCGTCGGCCCCGCGGGGGAACCTCGACTTGCTGCTGGCCGCGACCGGGACGCGCGACTACTTCCAGGCGATCGTCAGCGGCGAAGACGTGACGCGGGGGAAGCCCGACCCGGAGGTGTTTCTGAAGGGGGCGGCGGGGATCGGCGTGGACCCGCGGCGGTGCGTGGTGTTCGAGGACGCGGTGGCCGGCGTCGAGGCGGCGGCGGCCGGCGGCATGGCGTGCGTGGCGGTGACGTTCGTGGGCCACCACCCGGCGGAGAAGCTCCGGGCCGCGGGGGCGAAGCTCGTGGTGCCGACGCTGGCGGAGGTGACGGTGGAGGCGGTGCGAGGACTCGTTAACTGAGACCGGCGAGCCGAGCGGCGTAAGCCGCCGGGTAACGCGCCCTCACCCGGCGGCTTACGCCGCTCGGCTCGCCAAACACGTTACCCGATCCCCGCGCCGCTCAGGCTCCCCGCCTCGGCGTCCGCCTCGCGGTGCTTCCGCACCACGGCCACCAGCCCGGCCGCGTCCAGCCCGGCGTCGGCTAGCAGCTCGCCGCGCTCGCCGTGCTCGATGAACCGGTCGGCGAAGCCCCGCCGCACCACGGTCCGCGTGTCCAGCCCGGCCGCGTTCGCCGCCTCCAGCACGGCGCTGCCGAACCCGCCTTCGAGCGTCCCTTCCTCAACCGTCACCACCAGCGGCAGCAAGTCCACCGCCTTCAAGATCGTTTCCGTGTCGAGCGGCTTCACGAACCGGGCGTTGATGACGCCGAAGTTCAGCCCGTCTTCGTCCTTCAGCTTCTTCGCCGCGGCCATGCACGCGACCGTCCGCTCGCCGAAGGCCACGAAGCAGCCGTCCTCGCCCCACTCGATGACCTCGGCCTTGCCGAGTTCGATCGGCGTCACCGACCGGTCGATGCGTTCGAGGTTCGCCTTCGGGTAGCGGAGGCTGATCGGCCCGTTGTGGGCCATCGCGAACCGCAGCATCGGCTCGACGTCCGCCTCGTCGCCGGGGGCCATCGACACCATGTTCGGGAACAGCCGCAGGTACGGCACGTCGAACACGCCGTGGTGCGTCGGGCCGTCCGGCCCGGCGACCCCGGCCCGGTCCAGCGTGAGTACGACCGGCAGGTTCTGCAAGCACACTTCCTGGAAGATTTGGTCGAAGCTCCGCTGCAGGAACGTCGAGTAGATGTCCACGATCGGCCGCGCCCCGGCCTTGGCCATCCCGGCGGCGAACGCGACGGCGTGGCTCTCGCAGATGCCGGTGTCGAAGAACTGCTTCGGGAACCCGTCCCGGACCTTCTCCAGCTTGTTCCCCTGGCACATCGCGGCCGTGATGACGCACGCCTTCGGGTCGTCCTTCAGCACGTTGAAGATCGCCGCGGACATCGCGTCCGTGTACGCCTTGGCGCTGCCCTTCTTCATGCTGAGGATTTCGCCGCCCGGCCCCAGCTTCTCGAACACCGGCGGGGCGTGGTACGTCACCGGGTCGTCGGCCGCCTCCGGGACGCCGTGCCCCTTGTTCGTGAAGACGTGCAGCAGGATCGGCCCCTTCTGCCCCTTCAGGTCGCGGAGGATCTTCCGCATCCCGTGCAGGTCGTGGCCGTCGAATGGGCCGAAGTACCGGAACCCGAACTCCTCGAACAGCATCCCGTCCTTGAAGAACGCCTTCAGCCCGTCGCGGAGGCTCTCGAGCGACGACCGGGCCGCCTCGCCGACGAGCGGGATTTGCTTCAGCAGGTCGTTGAGCGTCCGCTTGCCGCCCTGGTAGAGGCCGGTGATCCGGCACTGGTCGAGGTACTGCGCGAGGCCGCCGGTCCGCGGGCAGATGCCCATCTTGTTGTCGTTGAGGACGACGAGCACGTCCTGGCCGAGGCCGGCGATGTTGTTGAACGCCTCGAACACCATGCCGCTGGGCAGCGCGCCGTCGCCGATGACCGCGACCGCGTGCCGGTCCTTGTTGCCGAGCAAATCATCCCCGGCCTTCAGCCCGGAGATGGTGGAAACGCTGGCCCCGGCGTGGCCGGTCATGAACAGGTCGTAGGGCGACTCGGCGGGGTTCGGGAACCCCATGAGGCCGCCCTTCGTGCGGATCGTGTGGAACCGGTCGTACCGGCCGGTGATGAGCTTGTGCGGGTAAATCTGGTGGCCGGTGTCCCAAATGAGCCGGTCCTTCGCGAAGTCGAACGTGAGGTGCAGCGCCAGGCACAACTCGACGACGCCGAGGTTGCTGGCGAAGTGGGCCGAGCGGGTGGTCAGCACCCGGACCAACTCGCCGCGGATCTCGTCCGCCAGCCGGTTCAGTTGCGCGTCCGACAGCCCTTGCAAGTCGGCCGGCTTCTGAATCTTGGGTAGCAGCTCGACCTTCGACATGGACATCCCCACTGTGGTGGAGTGTTCAGGAATCAGGGGTCAGGAATCAGGGGTCAGGCGTCAGAGAAAACCGAAATCCGGTCTTCCCTGACGCCTGACGCCTGACGCCTGACGCCTGACGCCTGACCACTGGTTCAGCGATCCCTCTCTGCCACGTACTTCGCCAGCTCGGCCAGCAGCTTGCCCTTCGGCCCGAAGGACGCGGCCGCCGCCACCGCCTCGGCCCCCAACTCGCGGGCCTTCGCCCGACTCGCCTCGATTCCCAGCAGCCCAGGATAGGTTAATTTACCCCGCGCCGCGTCCTTGTTGACGTTCTTGCCGGTTTTCTCCGCCGTCGATTCCACGTCGAGCAGGTCGTCCGTCACCTGGAACGCCAGCCCGAACGCGGCCGCGTACCGGTCGATGGCGGCCAGCGCCGTCGGCGGCACGCCGGTCTCGCCGAGGGCGGCGAACACGCCGAGCCGCAGGGAGCCGCGGAACAGCGCGCCGGTCTTGCGGCGGTGGATGTTCTCCAACCCGGCCGCGTCCGCGACACCGCCGGTTTCCGCCTCCAGGTCGAGCACCTGCCCGCCGACCATCCCGACGGCCCCGGCGGCGGCCGCTAATTCTACACAACTAACCGCCGCCGTCCGCGGCGGGTAACCGCCGGCCAGCACCTCGAACGCCAGCGTCAAGAGCGCGTCGCCGGCGAGGATCGCGGTCGCCTCGCCGAACTTCTTGTGGCTCGTCGGCATCCCCCGCCGCAGGTCGTCGTCGTCCATCGCCGGCAGGTCGTCGTGGATCAACGAGTACGTGTGGACCATCTCGACGGCGCATCCGGCCGGCAGGCTCTGTTCGGTCGTGCCGCCGACGGCCTCGCACGCGAGCGCGGCGAGCAGCGGCCGGAGCCGCTTGCCGGGCGCGAACAGGCTGTACGCCATCGCCGCCGCGAGGGCGGGCGGGGCGGACGCCGTGAGCCGGGAGACCGTGGCGCGAAGGGCCGATTCGACGGCCTCCTGCCGGGTCTTCAGATCATCCCAGAGTTGGCCAGCCAACGAACCGTCCATCCGTGTGGGGACTTCGAGTCGGATTGCGATGGCCTATTCTTAGCACTCCGGGGGAACGTCGTCACTCGCGGAAGATACTTTACATTGCAAAGCGAACGAAGGGAAGGGCAATTATCGAGCGGCTGGGTGAAGTGCGAGCGCCGCCGCGAAGTCGCCGGCCAGCAGGCTCGCGACCGCCCGCAGTCGATGAACGTCCGGCCCGGCCCGCAGCGCCTCCGCGTGCGCGATCAGCGGCAGCGCGTCGGCGGTTCGGCCTTCGGCGAGGTTGCGGCCCGCCGCGGCGAGCAGCGCGTCGCGGTCCGCCTCCAGTTTGAACAGCAGCGACAGGTCGGCCGAGCACCGGCGGCAGGTCGGCCCGGTCGGGTTCGACGCCCGGCAGCAGGGACAATTGATCGAAAGCATGAGATCGTTGTAGGGGGAAGAGGAGACTATTCGTTTGACGTGTTTGCCGTGCCTACTTACAGTCCGAGAAAGGTCCGGAGATCAAACGGTGTGGAAGCAGCTAACCGATCCGACATTCGCCGCCTTGACCGCGATTCGCCATTGGTCGGATAAGCCGTCGTTGGTCCAGTTCGCCTTGGATCGCCACGGGTTCGGGGACAGCGACGGCGGTTTCGGAATCACCTACCCAGGTGACCTGGACGAATACGACCGTGAGGTCGAGGGTCGGCACATCCCCGAGGGGTTCGTTCTGGCATACGGGTTTTGGGGGCCGCCAGACGGTTATGAACTTCTGGTACCCGAATGGTTATATCGCGACGTACTGGCTGAGGTGCTTCACTCCCTCGGCATGTGGGACGAAGCGGCCCGCGTGCGAGTGCCCGAGGGATGGCTCGGCCCAGCGTGACGAAACGCCGCCGCACTTCCCCGCACGCCGAGTGTCGTTCACCGGGCCGTCGCCAGCATCGCCACACACACGCCGCCGTGCAGCCACCACGCGGCGACGCGGACCCAGTTCGTCCGCACCAACCGCCGGTGCGCCGCGGCGTCGTACCCGTCGGCGGCTAGCTTCTCGTGCAGCGGGATCGACACGAACGCCGTGACGCCCGCCCACACGCCGACGAGCGCCAGCCCGGCCCATGCCAGCCCCGTCGGTCGCACGAACAGTAGCGCGACCGTCGCGACGAGTTCCACGAGCATCGGCGGGCCGACGACGAACGCCGTCAGCCGCTGGTGCCGCCGGGCGACGGCGCGGAACGTCGCCCGGTCCCAGTCGTCGATCATCGGGTAGTGGACGACTTGGACGAACAGGATGACGCCGCACATCGTGCCGGTCGCGGCGAGGTTCGCCCACAAAAGGAATTGATCGAGTGACATCGCGGTGTCACTTCGTCTTCACGCTCGACATGCCGCCGTCGAGGGAGAGGATTTGCCCGGTCACCCAGGTCGTCTGCGGGTCGAGCAACCACGCGACGGCGGTGGCCACGTCCGCGGGTTCCCCGATCCGTCCGAGCGGGTGCATGGCCGTGGACGCCTTCAGGGCCAGCTCGTTGCCGGTGATCTTCTCCGCCAGCGGCGTGCGGACGAGGGCCGGGGCCACGGCGTTCACGCGGATGCCCTTCGACGCATACGTCGCCGCCGCGGCCAGGACGAGGCCGTTGACGCCGCCCTTCGCGGCCGCGATCGCCTCGTGGTTGACGAGGCCGATCTTCGCCGCGACGGACGACGCCAGCACGATCGACCCGCCGGTCGGCAGCATCGCCCGCGCCGCCGCCCGGAGGACGTAGAAGGCGGTGTTCAGGTTCAGCATCAACGTGTCGCCGAACTCGTAGTCGTTCGTCTGGTGGGCCGGCTTGAGCAGGATCGAGCCGACGAGGTTCGTCGCCCCCTGGACGCTGCCGTAAGTTTCGACCGCCTTCGCGAAGAAGAGATCGACCTCCTCCGAGTTGGTGGCGTCGAGCGGGAAGGCGTGGACGGCGCAGCGGTGGGACTTCCGCAGCTCCAGCGTGAGGGCTTCGAGCCGGGCCTCGGTGCGTGCCCCGAGGAAGAGGTTGGCCCCGCACGCGGCGAGGGTGCGGCAGAGTTCGGAGCCGATCCCGCCGGTGGCCCCGACGACGGCGTAGGTGGGTGTGCCGGTGGGGAGCGGTGTTTTCATGGGTTGAAGTCAGAACGTCCAGAAGTGTGAGACGCGAACGACCCCGGGAATGGGGTCATCGACGACGAAGGTAATCGCACACCCGAGTTGGAATGCAATCCTTCTCTTACCAGAGCGAGATTCGCCCAACTCATACGGGTCCTTCGCCAACTCGGCGTTGAAATGAATCACCGCCTGCTCGATCGAATTTCGCCGCTTGGGGTCGGCCGCGACATACGCGTCGGCCATCGCGTCGAGGGCGGACTCCCGCCAGATCACCCCGTACATTTTTTCAGCTCCTGGAGCTTGGCCAGGACTTGCTCGGCCGGAATCCACGGCCCCTTGTCGTCTTGTTCCCGTCGGCGGAGTTCCTCCTCGTCGAGGGGGATTGCGATGTGCCGGTACGACGGCTTGGCGGGGGAGAAGTAGCCGATGACCACCCCTTCCGGTCCCCAAATGGTCATGGGTTCCGAAGCCTGACGCAATGTGGTTGCGAGCGTGGGGTCGGTGATCTTTACGTCCGTCATGTCGATTCCCCCGAATTGGTACTGCCAATATTATACCAAACATCAGCTCGGCTTCGCACGCCCTTTCCACCCGACCGGTCGGCCGATGACTGCCCGCACGGTCGCGTACCACTGGATGCCGAGCAGCGCGAGGACGCCGACCGGATGCAGCATCGCGCCGACGGGCGACTGCTGGAACCGCACCACCCCATGCAGCCGCGGGGCCAGCGCGAGAACCACGGCTGCCGCCACAAGCACCTCGGCCCACACAGGCAGCTCGCCGACGAGCGGCAACAGCGCGAACGGCAGCACCTGGCCGCCGAACAGCAACGCTGTAGTGAACAGGATCAGCCGCGGCGCGGCGAGGCCCTCGCGGGCGTTCTTCGCTAGCCCGTTCCACACCTGTCCGGCGGTGCGGTACATCCGGCACGTCGCCAAGTCGGTCACGTCGCATAGGTCGGTCATCAGTCCGCTGAGTCGATACGCCCGCGGCAACTGCAACCCGTCGTGGAACGAGTTCCGCACCCGAAGATGTGAATGCCCGCCGACCCGGTCGTAGGCTTCTCGCGCCGTTAGGAACCACTGACCGCACCCCGCGCCGAGGCCGGGCAGCGGCTTCTTGCGCATCTGTGCGAACGGCAGGAACCCGAGCAGCAGGAAGTGGATGAGCGGGATGACCAGCTTCTCCAACGGCGTCCCGGTTTCCTGCCGCGGGAAGCCGCTGACGAGCGCCGCGCCCGATTCCTTTTGAAACGCGGCCATCCGGGCGAGGGCGTCCGGCGCGAGCCGCACGTCGGCGTCGAGGAACGCGAGGACCGGGTGCTTCGCCAGTTGCGCGAGCGCGAAGCAGGCGTGCTGCTTGCCGCTCCACCCCGGCGGCAGCGGCGGGGCGGGTTCCAGCCGGAGGCGGGCGTCCTTCGCGGCCATCTCACGGACGATGTCGGCCGTGCGGTCGTCGGAGTGGTCGTCGAGGACGACGCACTCCAGCTCGACGCATTGATTCGCCAGCACCGACTCGACGCACGCGGCGATGGCGGCTTCCTCGTTCCGCGCGGGGATGAGGACGGAGACGCGGGGAACGTCTTGTTCTTTCCCTCCTAAATGGGCCGGGTTTTCCTCTTGTTCCCTCCCCCCTGGGGGGGGAGGGTTAGGGAGGGGGGTAACCTTTGCTGG
>NZ_JCABYM010000141.1:0-15501 GCF_059499385.1 Limnoglobus sp.
TGGGGCTCCGGGGGGGGGGGGGTGGTTCCCCCCCGGGGGGGGGGGGGGCCTCGTGCGGGGGGGGGGGGCCCCGGCGGCGCCGCCCCCCCGGGGGGCCCCCCCCCCCCCCCCCACCACCCTACAAGAGTGCCGTGGCTCGAATCACCCCTCGTCGAACAAACTCGGCCCCGCTTGCTTCACCCGTCGCTTCGGGCTTTCCGGCGGGATCACTTCCACCGGCGGCTTCACCGCCCGCTTCGTGCGGACCAGCTTCGTCGTCGTCGGAACCGGCTTCGCTTCCAGCGCGGCCAGCACCTCCTCCGCGCGGGCCAACACGTCCTCCGGCACGCCGGCCAGCCGCGCGACGTGGATGCCGTAACTCTTGTCCGCGTTGCCGGGGGCGATCTTGTGAAGGAAGATCACCTCCTTCGCCAGTTCCTGCACCTGCACGTTGTAGTTGCGGAGGTTCGGCAGCGTCTCGGACAGGATCGCGAGTTCGTGGTAGTGCGTGGCGAACAGCGTCCGGCAGCCGACGGCCGAGTGAAGGTGCTCGGTGATGGCCCACGCCAGCGAGACGCCGTCGTAGGTGCTCGTGCCGCGGCCGATCTCGTCGAGGATGACCAGGCTGTGCGGCGTCGCGTTGTTCAGGATGTTCGCCGCCTCCGTCATCTCGACCATGAACGTGCTCTGCCCGCGGCTTAGCTCGTCGCTCGCCCCGACGCGGGTGAAGACGCGGTCGGTCAGGCCGATGGTGGCGGCCGCGGCCGGGACGAAGCTGCCGACCTGCGCGAGCAGCGTGACGAGCGCGACCTGGCGGATGAACGTGGACTTCCCGGCCATGTTCGGCCCGGTGATGAGCCAGAACAGGCCGTCGGCGTCGCCGAACCGGGCGTCGTTCGGCACGAACGTCCCCGGCGGCAGCGTCTGGTCGAGGACCGGGTGACGGCCCTCACGAATGTCGAGAACCGGCTCGGCGACGATGTTCGGTCGAACGAAGTTCCGCGACGCGGCGACCTCGGCGAGTGACTGCAGCGCGTCCACCGTCGCCAGCGTCTCGGCCGTTGTCAGCAGCCGGTGCGTCTGCGCGGCGACGTGGTTGCGAATCTGCGTGAACAGTTCCAGCTCGAGCGCCTTCGCCTTGTCGTCGGCGGAGAGAATCTTCTCCTCGTACTCGCGGAGTTCGCTCGTGTAGTACCGCTTCGCCCCCTTGAGCGTCTTCTGGTGCTTGTAGTTCTCCGGCACGCGGGTCTCGTTCGCGTTCGTGATCTCCAGGTAGTACCCGTCGATCTGGTTGTACCCGACCTTCAGGCTGTTGATCGCGGTCCGCGTGATCTCGGCCGCCTGGTACTGGAGGATCCAGTCCTTGCCGGACTTCGCGAGCGTGCGGAGGTGGTCGAGTTCGGCGTGGTACCCCTCGCGGATCAGCCCGCCGTCCTTCGCGGATTGGGGAAGCTCGTCCCGCAGCGAGGCGTCGAGCAGCTCGCGGAGGTCGGGGCAGAGTTCGAGCTTGGCGTCCAACTCCGCGAGTAGGGCCGACCGGCGGGCGGTGAGTTTCGCCTTGAATTTCGGGAGCAGGCGAAGCGTCCGCGCGATCGCGCCGAGGTCGCGGGGCGTGGCCCGGCCGGTCGAGGCGCGGGTCGTCAGCCGTTGCAGGTCGGACGCTGTTTCGAGCAACTCGCGGAGGTCGCCGCGGAGTTGGTGCTCTTTGAGCAACTCTTCCACCGCGTCGAGCCGGGCGTCGATCGCGGTCACGCTGTTGAACGGGGCGAGAAGGGCGTCGTGCAGGAACCGCGCCCCCATCGGCGTGACGGTGCGGTCCATCACGGACAGCAGCGATCCCTCGCGGCTGTTGTCCCGCAGCGTCCGCGTCAGTTCGAGGCTGCGGCGGGTGACTTCGTCGAGAACGAGGTGCGATTCCGCGCGGTACCGCGTGAGTCGGCGGACGTGGCCGAGGCCGGCCTTCAGCGTCTCTTGCAGGTACTGGAGAATCGCGCCGGCCGCGAGCAGGCACGGCTGGCCGTCGTCGAACCCGAACCCGGTAAACGTGGACACGGCGAAGTGCTGTCGCAAGGCGGCGGTCGCCGTCGTCGGGTCGAACGTCCAGTCCGGCCGCGGCGTCGTGGACCGCGGCGGCTGGGCGGCGAACAGGGCCGCGATGCCGTCGGCGTCCGACTCCGGCAGCAGGCACTCGGCCGTCACGACGCGGGCGAGTTCGTCCGCGAGCCGGACCGGGTCCACGTCGCACGCGGAGAACGTTCCGGTGGACGGATCGACCCACGCGAGGCCGACGGCCCCCGCCTTGTTCCGCACGACGGCCGCGAGGTGGTTCGCCCGCCGCGGGTCGAGGAGTTCGTCCTCGGTGATCGTCCCGGCCGTGACGACGCGGTTCACCTCCCGCCGGATGAGCTTCTTGCCGGGGCCGGGTTCCTCCATCTGCTCGCAGACGGCGACCCGCTGGCCGGCCCGGATGAGGACGCCGAGGTAGTGGTCGAGCTTCTCGACCGGCACGCCGGCCATCGGGACCTTCTCGTCCCGCTTCGTGAGCCGGATGCCGAGGATGCGGGAGCCGACGACGGCGTCGTCCTCGAAGAGTTCGTAGAAGTCGCCGTTGCGGAACATCACCATTGCGCCGGGGTGGGCGGTCTTCGCGTCCCAGTACTGCTGCATCATCGGCGTCAGCGGCGCGTCGGGCATGGAACCGTCAACCTCCGTACTTGCTCGTCGGCCGTCCCGCACTGTCGGGAACCGGATTGCCGTCACCACCTCTTTACCCCGAAGGGGTTACACATGTCAGCCCGGGGCAACGCCCTGGGTACGGGTCCCACCCGACGCAACAAGCCCTGAAAGGGCGAAAGAGTGTTCCGCCCTTTCAGGGCTTGTTGCCGTTCCATGCGGTCCCACCCAGGGCGTTGCCCCGGGCTGACATGTGTAACCCCTTCGGGGTAAAGTCGGGCCGCGGCGTCGAGTACGAACGGTCAGTCTAGCGGCCTCACCTCCGCCCGAAAATGCACGAAGCCCGCCGACGGGCGGGCTTCTCCGGAATCCGGCCGGATTATTCCTCTTCCGGCGGCGACTTGTGCTTGGTCATCGTCACCACGTTCCCCCGGCCGTGGTACCGCACGTCCGTCATGAAGCACCGGATCATGTACAGCCCGCGGCCGCAGGCCCGCTCCAGGTTCTCCGGCATCGTCGGGTCGGGCACGTCGTCCGGGTTGAACCCGGCCCCCTCGTCCTCGATCCGCACGTCGAACTTCTCCGGCGTGATCGCGTAGTGCAGCGCCACCCGCTTGTCGGCGTCGAGCTGGTTGCCGTGCTTCATCGCGTTGACGAGCGCCTCCTCCATGGCCAGCTCGATGTGGAACATGTCCCGCTCGCCGAACCCGTTCGCCGCCAGCGAGTCCTTGATCTCGGACTGCACCCGGCGAACTTCCGCGAGTTCGGTGGGGAGGGTCTCGTCAACGGTCACGGACGTGGAGTGCATAGGCGGCACGGCGGGAAAAGCGAACGGGCGGGCGTCGCCGTCCGCCCGTTTCTTTTAGAAGGAGTTCAGCCCCGTCGCCTCGTCCTTCACGATCTTGAGCATCTTGTCGAGCTTCGTGAGGGTGAAGATTTCCAGGATCGCCTTCGAGATGTTGCACAGGATCAGCTTCCCCTGCACCTGGGCCAGCCGCTGGTGCAGCCGGATTAGCTTGCCGAGGGCGGCGGACGACATGAACTCGACGTTCGAGAAGTTCAGCAAGAGCTTCCGCCGGCCGAGTTCGTCCACCAGCCGGAACAGGTCGTCGCCGATCATCTGGATGTTCTGCTCGTCCAGAATCTTCTTATCGACGAAGTTGACGACCGTAACGTCGCCGATGTCCTCGACCACGAGCCGTTGGCGGCGGGGTTGGGACGACATGGTGAACTCCAGGGACTGAGGCGCACGCGAGTAATGACGTTGATTGTTGAGGGTGGGCCGCACCCTGTCAAGGCGCGGCCGGTCGGATTTCCCCGCCCGCCGCGTCAGGCCAGCACCGGCAGCGACACGAGCGGGCCGGGGGCGACCGGCACGGCGGCGTGGTCGTGGGCCAGCCGGTCGAGTTCCGCCACCAGCTCCGGCCCGAAGTAGTACGCGACCTCCTCGCGGGTCGATTCGTAGATCGTCGGCCCCTGGTCCTGGCAGACGAGATCGTTAAGCTCGAACTCGACCGCCGGCCGCAGCACCCCTTCGCCGTGGCAGAGCGGGAAGAACAGGCAGACCATCGGCTTGATGTCGTGAACGTCGATGCCCCGCTCGAGGGCGAACCGGTGGATGCGGCAGCCGCGGCCGGCCGGGTCGAGGAACACGCACGCCTCCCGGACGTGCGGCGACCGGTCCCGCGGCAGCGCCACGACGGCCGTGCGGGTGTACTCGCCGCCGGGGTACTCCGGCTCCGGCACGAACCCGATGTCGTCCGGGTCGTCGCGGAACCACTCGGCCCGCGGGACGCCGAGGTACGCCTCCAGTTCGGCCTGGTGTCGCTCCAGCGCGCGGACGCGCGGCGTCTCGATGTCCGCCCCGTACTGGCAGCAGGCGTCGTGGCAGAACGTGCAGTCCATGCACTTGGCGAAGTACCGGTACGCGAAGACGCGGGTGTCCACCTGACTCAGCACCGGCGCGCCGTACCGGGACGGGTACGCGCGGGAAAGCGACACGATCATTTGGGGGTTCCGACACCGTGGGCAGTGACGTGAGAGGAATCGACGAATTGTGCGGTCCGTTCGTGGAAAAATCAACGCCGATTTTTCCCGCTCACGCCGGATTCCGAAACGCTTCATACTCCGCGGGCGTGTTGGCGTTTCGTAGCGAATCTAACGCCGGGTCCGCGGCCCGCAGCTCGGCCTGCTCCAGCCTGCGCACCCGGAGCCGGTCGAGCATCGTTCGCACGGCGAGAATGTGAGTCGATAGGGCGGCGTCCACGGCGGCGAGCGTGGGTTCGACGTGGTAGGCCGCGGACAGGGGGTGCGGTCGGCCGCCGGCGTGCGGCACGGCCGCGTCGAAGTCTTCCAACCGGTCGATCAGCAACCGCACGAAGTCCGGCCGCAACAGCGGCACGTCGCACGCGGAGACGAACGCGATTTCCGTCCCGACGGCCCGCAGGCCGGCCGCCATCCCTTGAAGGGGCCCGCGGTCGGGGCGTTCGTCCCGGACGACCCACACGCCGGCCGGCAACGGCGGCAAATCCTGCCCGTCCGCGGCGACCACGACGACCGGCGACACGATTTCGCCGAGGACGCGGACGACCCGCGGCAGCAGCAGTTCGCCCTCGAACGGCAGCCACGCCTTCGGCCGGCCCATCCGGGCCGAGTGCCCGCCGCACAGCACAACCCCGCCGACCGTCACGTTCGCCTCGGTTGTTAGTTTCCGCCCGACCGGGCGTTGGTTAAGATGGCCCCGCCCCTCGGAGCAATCGTCATGTCCCGGCCGTTCGCGTTCATCCTACTCGGTTCGCTCGCCGCCCTCGCAACAGCCCAGGACAAAAAGCCGGTCGCCGACGACGCCGCGAAGGCAGAGGCGGCGGCGATCCAGGCGGTCGAGAAGCTCGGCGGCCGGATCGTGCGGGACGTGAGCCTGAACGCCCCGGCCCCGAAAGCCGGCGAGCGCCGCGGCCGCTCCCCGGTCATCACCGTCGTGTTCGACAACGCCTCCGTCAAGAAGGTCGATCTCACCGTGTTCGCGGCCGGATTCCCGAACCTGCGGTACATCGGCCTGGAAAGCGTGACGGACGCCGACGACGTGCTGAAGCAGCTCGACAAGCTGCCGAAGTTGAAGGCGCTGAACCTCAGCCGGTCGAAGTTCTCCGACGCCGCGTTCGCCGCCGTCGGGAAGCTCGCCGAGTTGGAGGAACTCATCCTCGACGGCACGGCCGTGTCCGCCGCGGCGATGAAGACGCTCGCCCCGCTGAAGAAGCTGCACAAGCTGACGCTCGCGGAAGCAGAAATCGACGACACGGCCGCGAAGGAACTCGTTTCGCTCACCGGGCTTCGCCGCGTGATCCTGACGGACACGAAGTTGACGCTCGCCGGGTCGCCGAGTTGGGCGGCGCTACCGGAACTCGAAGTCGTCGATCTGACCCGCTGCCCGGTCGGGGACGACGGGCTGAAGGCGGTCGCGGCCGCGCCGAAGCTGCGCGAGTTGGAACTCGCCGGCGCGAAGGTGACGGACGCCGGGCTGGGAGTGTTAACGAATGCGAAGGCGCTCCGGCGGCTGGTGCTGACGGACACGGAACTGAAGGGGACCGGCACGGACCTGCTGCCGCAGACGCTGGAAGACCTGGCCCTCGGCGGCACGGAACTGGCCGACGCCGGGCTTCGCCGCGTCGGGACGTTGCAGGGGCTGAAGAAGCTGATGCTCGTCAACACGTCGATGACCGACGCCGGCCTGAAAGTCCTCGCGACGCTGCCGAAGCTGGAGGAACTGCACGTCGAGGGAGCGGCAATCAGCGACACCGGCGTCGGCGAGTTGGCGCGGACGAAGACGCTCAAGCGGGTCACGTTCGCGAAGACGAAGGTGACGAAGGCCGGCGTGGACACGCTCAAGAAGGCGTTGCCGGACGCGACCGTCAGCCTCGGCATATAGCGGTGGCCTTGGCCACCGTGCGGGTTCGAGTCTTCGAGAACCCGCGAGGGCCTACCCGATCCGGAAACGTTCCTCCCATCGCAACCCCGTTCCCGCGGGCGTGAGCGCCTTCCTCCCGCGTGAACGTCCCTCCCGTCGCACTCAGTTCCCCGCGGTAGGCAGGTCGTGCGGGTTCTCGAAGACTCGAACCCGCACCCCCGGCAAGCCGGGGGCTATATGTCGATTGCCCATCTCCATACACCAACCGCATGACCAACACCCTGAAACTCGGCATCCCCGCGGGGTCGCTCCAGGAGGCGACGGCCGACCTGTTCCGCAAGGCCGGCTACAAGCTCACGTTCGCCGGCCGCAGCTACTACCCGAGCATCGACGACGCGGACATCCACTGCACGCTCATCCGCGCGCAGGAGATGGCCCGGTACGTGCAGAACGGCTCGCTCGACTGCGGCCTCACCGGGCACGACTGGGTCGTCGAGAACGACGCGGACGTGACGGAGCTGGCCGAACTCGTGTTCAGCAAGGTCAGTCGCCGCCCGGTGCGGTGGGTACTGGCCGTGCCGAACGACTCGCCGGTGCAGGGGCCGAAGGACCTGCAAGGCAAGCGGATCGCGACCGAGGTGGTGAACATCACGCGGAAGTGGCTCGCGTCCCACGGCGTCACCGCGAACGTCGAGTTCAGTTGGGGGGCGACCGAGGTGAAGCCGCCGAAGTTGGCCGACGCCATCGTCGAGGTGACGGAGACGGGCAGCAGCCTGAAGGCGAACAACCTCCGCATCGTGTGCGACATCTTGCAGAGTACGACGCGGTTCATTTCCAACAACGCCGCCGCCCGCGACCCGTGGAAGCGGCAGAAGATGGACGACCTGATCCTCATGCTCAAGGGGGCGATGGCCGCCGAGGGGAAGGTCGGCCTCATGATGAACGTGAAGCGGGAGCAGCTCGACTCGGTGCTGGCGATGCTGCCGGCGTTGCAGACGCCGACGATCTCGAGCCTGTCGGACGCGGCGTGGGTGGACGTGAACACGATCCTCGACGAGGCGGAGGTCCGCCGCATCATCCCGCGGCTGAAGGCCGCCGGCGGTTGGGGAATCGTCGTTTACCCGCTTACCAAGATATTCTACTGACAAATTATAGCCGCCGGCTTGCGGGGGGGTTTTGGGAGCCGCAAACCCCGCCGGCAAGCCGGCGGCTATATAGGACGAGACGTTGCATGTTCTCCTGGCTCCGCAACCGCCGCCGCCGTCGCCTCCTCGCGGAGCCGTTCCCGCCGCACTGGGACGCCACCCTCCGCAAGAACGTCAAGCACTACTCGCTGCTCGCGCCCTCGGAGCAGGCGAAGTTCCGCGACATCCTCCGCGTCCTCGTCGCGGAGAAAATTTGGGAGTCGGCCCGCGGGTTCCACGTCACCGAAGAGATGAAGCTCACCGTCGCCGGGCAGGCGGGCTTGCTGTTGCTGGGGCAGGCCGACCACGACTACTTCGCCCGCGTGCCGTCGGTCGTGGTGCATCCGGGGCAGTTCCGCCGGCCGGATCCGGAAGACCCGACGGTCGAGGACGAGGTGACGGATGAAATTGTGGACGGCCTCGCCAGCTACCGCGGGCCGGTCGTGGTCGGGTGGGAGCAGGTGCTGCACGAGGCCCGGAACCCGGAAGAGGGGTACAGCGTCGTCGTCCACGAATTCGCCCACCAGCTCGACTTCCTGGACGAGTACACCGACGGCACGCCGCCGCTGCCGACGAAGGCGGACGAGGAGCGGTGGGCGAAGGTCATGACGGCGGCGCTGGGGAAGCACCGCAAGGAGCTGGATGGGGGAATCGAGACGTTCTTCTCGGAGCAGGCGGGGGACAGCGAGTCGGAGTTCTTCGCGGACGCGGCCGAGGCGTTCTTCTGCAAGCCGGCCGACCTGCGGGCCGAGGAGCCGGACGTGTACGCGGTGCTGGCGAAGTTCTTCGGCGTCGAGCCGGTCGATTGGTTCCGTTAAGGTGTCGCTTCAAGACCGCTGCCGTCCCTGGGACCGCGGGCGTCCCGCCCGCTTCGCTTCCCGTCACGTGGGACAGGTCCCCGTTGTCGGGAAGGTAGGCGGGCGGGACGCCCGCGGTCCCAGCATATGAAATCGCCCTAACTAGCCACTCCGACCGCCGGCAGTTGCCCCACGCCGTTGAGCTTCTTGCGGAGGTGTTCGAGCGCCTTCTCCAGCACCGGGTCCTTGTACCCCTTCGGCAGCGCCAGCTCCGGCTTCGCCGCGGCCGGCGGGGCCGTCGGCGCGACGCCGGGCTTGCCCGGCAGCGTGTTCCATTGCTTCACCTGAATGCCGTACTGCTTCCACTGCTCGTCGCTCAACTCGACCTTCAGCCCGGCGTCCGGCTCGATGCCCACGTCCGAACTCGGGCCGCCCTTGATGCCCCGCTGGAGGTGCTTGCCGGACGGCGTCAGCCACACCTCCGTCGTCACCTTCACGGCCCCGCCCTCGGGCAGGTCGAACACCTTCTGCACGCTCCCCTTGCCGTAGGTCCGCGCGCCGACGACGACGGCCCGGCCGTTGTCCTGCAGCGCCCCGGCGACGATCTCGCTGGCGCTCGCGCTGCCCTGGTTCACGAGTACGGCCATCGGCCGGTCGGCGGCCTTCTCGAACGGCTTGCCGTCGTCGCGGGCCGCCCAGGACTTCTGGCTGCCGCGGACCTTCGTGGTCACGATCCCGCCGCCGGCCAGGAACAGCTCCGCCACGTCGATCGCCTCGTTCAACAGCCCGCCGGGGTTGTCCCGCAAGTCGAGGACGTACGCCTTCGCCCCGGCCGCCTCGCACTGGTCGAGGGCGGCCTTCAGGTCCTTGGTCGTCTTCCCGCTGAACGACGCCACCCGGATCATCGCGATCTTGTTCGCCGGGTCGGCCATGAACTCCCACTTGACCGGGTTCGCCGGGTCGCGGGTCACGCCGGTGACGACCGGGTGCTCGATCATCGCCCGCGTCAGCGTGATCGCCTCCGGCTCCTTCGCGCCGGCCCGGAGCATCGTCAGCGTCACCTTCGTCCCCGGCTTGCCGAGGATGAGCTTGCGGGCGTCCTCCGTCTTCATGTGCTCCGCGGTCACGTCGTTGACCTTCAAGATGATGTCGCCCGGCTGGATCCCGGCGTCGTAGGCCGGGCTGTTCGGCAGCGGCGTCTCGATGACCAGGTGCTTCTGCGTCCCGTCCGAGATCGTCATGATGAACCCGACCCCGCCGAACTCCCCCTGGCTCTGCTTCTCGAACTCCTTGAGCATGTCCGGGTTCAGGTACACGGAGTGCTCGTCGAGCTGGTGCAGCCCGCCGTTGATCATGTTCTCGACGAGCTTCTGCTTCTTCTCGTCGTCCAGGTCCACGACGTAGTTCTGCTCGACCTCGGCCAGCACGTCGGCGATGAGCCGCATCCGCTTGTAGTCGCCGTCCTTCGGCAGCGCGGCCGAGGCGTACCGGAGCGTCAGCCCGGCGACGAGGGCCGTGGGCAGGATCAACAACCAGGCGAGGTTCCAACGGGACATGTCGCGCTCCGGGGGTCGCACTACAACCGCTACACTTTATCGTCCGCTACGGGGCCTGTTCTGCGGATTATAGCTTTCATGCGCGATGATCGGGAGCCGAACGCCGGGCGGGTGTGGAGTTTGTTCTTTTTCCCTCAAGCCGTTTTGACGGCCCAAATTCCCAGGGTTACGTTTCCGGCAGAGGTTCCGCAAACTCCCGGATGGCGCTCCCATGTATTCCCTCGTGTTGATGACCGCGATGACGACGGCCCCGAGCGGGCCGGAATTCAACGGCTACTTCCGCGACCTGTTCGCCGGCCGGAACTGCTCGGCCGAGAGCCGGTCGGCCAGTTGCAACGGGTGCTGCGGCGGCATCTTCTGCGGCCGGATCATCTCGTTCTTCAGCTTCGGCGGGTGCAACGGCTCCTGCACCGGCCGCAGCCTGGCGTCGTGCAGCGGTTCCTGCGCCGGCTCGCTGCCGGCGTACTCCTGCACCGGCGGCCTCGCCGCGGCCCCCGCGTTCTCCTGCACCGGCGGCGGGATGCCGAGCTACCCGACGGAGTTCGGCGCGCCCTACGCCACGCCGATGCCTGCGTACTACGGCGGCCCGACGACGTTCGGCTGCTCCGGCGGCGGCGTCCCGATGGTCCCGTACAGCACCCCGATGCCGGCCGAGCCGATGCTCCCGCCGACGCGGCTGGAGAACACCAGCCTGGGGCTGAAGAACGTCCTGCCGACGCCGGGCGGCCCGGCCGCGAACCGGGCGACGGTCGTGGTCCGACTGCCGGGCGACGCGAAGTTGTACGCGGAGAACCAACTGCTCGAACTGACCTCCGGCGAGCGGACGTTCGTGACGCCGGAGCTGCCGACGGGCAAGGAGTACGCGTACAGCTTCAAGATCGAGTACGACCGCAACGGCCGGACGCTGAGCGAGGCGCAGAAGATCACCGTGACGGCCGGGAAGACGAGCACGGTGGTGTTCGACGACCTGACGCTCGGGGCGAAGCCGAAGTCGGGGAACACGGCCGTGGTCGCGAAGCCGGACGAGCCGACGAAGCCGGTGTCGAACGAGAAGGGCGTGCCGGCCCGGATCACGGTGAAGGTCCCGGACAACGCGGTGCTGTACATCGACGGCAAGAAGAACGAGAAGACCGGCGGCCAGCGGGAGTTCACGACGCCGCCGCTGCCGGCCGGGAAGGAGTTCTCCTACGCGATGAAGCTCGAAACGACGAAGGACGGCCGCGCGGAGGAAGTGCTTCAGAAGGTGGTCTTCCAGGCCGGGGAGACGCTGACCGTGGACTTCACGGACGCGACCGCCGAGCGGCGGGCGGGGAAGTAAGCGAGCGACCATAGTAGTAGGCACACTCCGTGTGCCGTCTCGTCGAACGACCCGGCGACCTCACAGAGGTTTCCGGGGCGTTCAGCCGGACGGCACACGGAGTGTGCCTACTACTATTTGTGGCCGGTCCCTGCCATTTTTGCACAATAACGCCCGTCGCTTCCCCCGCCTCCCACCCCGAGGTTCGCATGTTCCGCCTCTTCCTCGCCGTGCTGTTCGCCGCCGGCGCGACCGCCGCCGTCGCCCAGGACAAGAAGCCGCCCCGCATCGCCGTCAACGACCCGGCCAAGCTGAAGGACGACGCCGACTTCGCCACCCAGGGCGAGTACGAGGGCGAAATCAAGGTCGGCGACGACACCCAGAAGGCCGGCGTCCAGGTGATCGCCCGCGGGAGCGGGAAGTTCGAGGTGAAGGCGTTCCTCGGCGGGCTGCCCGGCGTCGGCGACGCGGCCGACGTGAAGAAGGGGACGGCCGTGCGGGACGGGGCGAAGGTCGTCGTGAAAGACGAGGAAGGCAAGGAAGTCGGCGAGATCGCCGACGGCGTGTTCACCATCAAGACTAACAAGGCCGAGGCGACGCTGAAGAAGGTCGAGCGGAAATCGCCGACGCTCGGCGCGAAGCCGCCGGAGGGGGCGGTCGTCCTGTTCGCCGACGAGAAGGACGTGGGCAACTGGGAGAACGGGAAGGCCGCGGAGCTGTCCGACGGCAAGTTCCTCGCCGCGTCCAGCCCGCGGAGCAAGACGGCGTTCCAGAGCTTCACGGCGCACGTCGAGTTCCGCCTCGCGTGGATGCCGAACTCGACCGGACAGGGCCGCAGCAACAGCGGCGTCTACCTCCAGGACCGGTACGAGCTGCAAGTCCTCGACAGCTTCGGCCTGTCCGGCGAGAACAACGAGTGCGGCGGGTTCTACACGCTCAGCAAGCCGAAGGTGAACATGTGCCTGCCGCCGATGACCTGGCAGACCTACGACATCGAGTTCACGGCCGCCGAGTTCGACGGGAAGAAGAAGACGAAGAACGCGCGGGCCGTGGTGAAGCACAACGGCGTGTTGATCCAGGACTTCGAGTTCCCGAAGCTGACGCCCGGCGGGAAGTTCAAGGAGGAGGTTCCGGACGCGGGGGCGCTGTACTTCCAGGACCACGGCGACCCGGTGGTGTACCGCAACGTGTGGGTGGTGGAGAAGAAGAAGTAGTTGGTGGTGTGAACGCTTCCCCACCGACGTTCGTCGGTGGGCTTTCGCCCACTTTTTTACCCTTCCAGGAACCCGCCGATGCGCCTCCTCTCCGCGTTGCTGCTCGCGTTCGTTTCCTTGCCGGCGGTCGCGGCCGAGAAGATGAACGTCCTGTTCATCGTCTCCGACGACCTCACGAACAACACCCTCGGCTGCTACGGCAGCCCGCACGGGAAGTCGCCGAACATCGACAAGCTCGCCGCGAAGGGCGTGCGGTTCGACCGGGCGTACTGCCAGTTCCCACTGTGCAACCCCAGCCGGGCGTCGTTCCTCACCGGGCTGCGGCCGGACCAGCTCAAGGTCTACGAGAACACCACGCAACTGCGGAAGACCGTGCCGGACGCGCAGAGCCTCCCGCAGACGTTCCGCAAGGCCGGGTACTTCGTCGCCCGCGTCGGCAAGCTGTACCACTACGGCGTGCCCGCGCAGATCGGCACGGACGGCCTCGACGACCCGCCGTCGTGGGAGAAGACCGTCAACCCCCGCGGGTTCGACAAGGACGACGAGGACGCCAACCGCATCTTCACGCTCAGCCCGATGGGCAAGGGGTCCGGCCGGTTCGGCGGCACGCTCAGTTGGCTCGCGTCCGCCGGCAAGGACGAGGAACAGACCGACGGCAAGATCGCCCGCGAGGTCGGCAAGTTGCTGGAGGAAAAGAAGGGCCAGCCGTTCTTCCTGGCCTGCGGTTTCTTCCGCCCGCACACGCCCTACGTCGCCCCGAAGAAATACTTCGAGATGTACCCGCCGGAGAAGTTCGAGCTGCCGAAGGTTCCGGCCGGGCACATGGCCGCCGGCCCGGCCCCGGCGTTCGGCAGCGCCAAGAAGGAGCAGGAGAAGCTGACCGACGATCTCCGCCGGCAGGCGCTCCAGGCGTACCACGCCTCGACGACGTTCATGGACGCCCAGGTCGGCCACGTCCTCGACACGCTGGACAAGCACAACCTCGCGGACAAGACGATCGTGGTGTTCATCAGCGACCACGGCTACCACCTCGGCGAGCACGGGCTGTGGCAGAAGATGAGCCTGTTCGAGAACTCCGCCCGCGTGCCGCTGATCGTCTACGACCCGCGGGCGAAGGCGAACGGCAAGGTGTCGAAGCGGACGGTCGAACTCGTGGACTTGCACCCGACGCTCGCGGACCTGTGCGGCCTGGACGCGCCGGCCGTCCTCACCGGCAGGAGCGTGAAGCCGCTGCTGGACGACCCCGCGGCGGCGTGGGACAAGCCGGCGTTCACGCAGGTCAGCCGCGGCACGCCGACCGGCACGGGCGAGGTCCGGCCGAAGGCGCAGCCGTGGTTCATGGGGTACAGCGTCCGCGCCGACCGGTTCCGGTACACGGAATGGGACGAGGGCAAGAAGGGGGCGCAGCTCTTCGACTACGAGACGGACCCGAACGAGTTGACGAACCTCGCGGCCGACCCAAAGTTCGCGGATACCGTGAAGGATTTGAAGTCCAAACTCGCCATCGCGAAGGGGGTGAAGTAATGCGGTTCCTCCTCTCTCTGGCCCTCGTTTCCCTCGCGGCGTCCGCGGCCGTCGCGGCCCCGCCGAACGTCGTCATGATTATCGGCGACGACCAAGGCTGGACCGACTACGGGTTCATGGGCCACCCGCAGATCAAGACGCCGCACCTCGACAAGCTGGCCTCGCAGTCGCTCGTCTTCAAACGCGGCTACGTCCCGAGCAGCCTCTGCCGGGCGAGCCTCGCGACGATGATTACGGGCCTGTACCCGCACCAGCACCTCATCACGTCCAACGACCCGCCCGCGCCGGTCAATCCGGGGCCGGGCGGCGCGACGAAGGACGCGAAGTACCTCGCCGACCGGGCGCGGATGGTGGCGAACTTCGAGAAGTCGCCGAACCTCGCGAAGCTGCTCGGCGCGGCCGGCTACCTCAGCCACCAGTCCGGCAAGTGGTGGGAGGGGAACGCCTGTCGGTGCGGCGGCTTCACGGAAGGCATGACCCACGGCGACCCGGCGAAGGGCGGCCGGCACGGCGATCTCGGCCTGAAGATCGGCCGCGAGGGGCTGAAGGCGGTGACCGACTTCGTCCACGAGTCGAAGGGGAAGCCGTTCTACCTGTGGTACGCGCCGATCATGCCGCACCAGCCGCACACCCCGCCGGACCGGTTGCTCGCGAAGTACAAGGACAAGCACGAGTCGCCGATGGTGGCGAAGTACTGGGCCATGTGCGAGTGGTTCGACGAGACGGTCGGCGAACTGCTGTCCCACCTGGAGAAGGAGGGCGTGGCCGAAAACACGGTCGTCGTCTACCTGCACGACAACGGCTGGATTCAGGACCCGAAGGCGGCGAAGTACGCGGCGAAGTCGAAGCAGTCGCCCTACGACGGCGGCTTGCGGACGCCGATCCTGGTCCGCTGGCCGGGCAAGGTGACGCCGGGCGAAAGCACGGCGTTGGCGAGTTCGATCGACCTCGCGCCGACGATCCTGGCCGCGTGCGGGCGGAAGCCGACGGCCGACATGCCGGGCGTGAACCTGTTGGACGCGGCGGCCGTCGCGAAGCGGGACGCGCTGTTCGGCGAGATTTTCGAGCACAACGCGGTGGACATCGACAAGCCGGCCGCGAACGTGAAGTACCGGTGGGTGATCGAGAAGAACTGGAAGCTGATCGTGCCGAACAAGGCGCGCGTGCCGGCGGGGGAGGTGGAGCTGTACGACCTGTCGGCCGACCCGCGCGAGGAGACGAACCTCGCGGCGAAGCACGCGGACACGGCCGCGGCGCTGGCGAAGAAGCTCGACGCGTGGTGGAAGCCGTGACACCTAACCGCCGCAAGGCGGGTTTGGGTTTTGTTCCCTCCCCCCTTGGGGGGGAGGGTTAGGGAGGGGGGTGAGTTCCCT
>NZ_JCABYM010000142.1:0-15191 GCF_059499385.1 Limnoglobus sp.
CATCATGCCGCAAGGGCGGGAGTTAGTGCAAGACCAGTTGTGAAACAGCCTCTAAATAGGATGTATATTCTTTTGCCGTCTCTCGTCACGTCCATCCCAAGCGGGTCGGCTGCTAGATTGAATCTTGATGTGGTCAGTCGTGTGCCGATGTCCCAAACTTGAATCGTACGACCGGACTGAGTGCAAACTTTGTTATCGTCCGACACGGCAGCATTGTTGACTATCGTGTTGAAACCTTGGAGCTGTTGGCCTTCTTGATCTTCATTGACGCTCCAGGCACGATACGTAGTATCGTCCGGACCGTAAGAAATTACCGTCGGGCCAGGTCCGCCGACGGCCAACCCTTCTATCCCACCGCGGTGACCACGTAGGCACGCCGTGCAAATCCAACTACCAGCAGTCCAAACTCGCAGCGTTCCGTCGTAAGAGGCGCTCACAAGGCGTGTGCCTCCATTAAAAGCAATCAAACTCCTTGCTTCGGTGCTATGTCCCTTGACAGTGCGAACAAGCGAACCAGATTTGGAATCAAATACAACCAAATGCCCAGTGTAATTGGGGGCAACAATATATGAGTCGTTGTCGGCGAAGACCGGTTGGCGGAGTACATGTCCGCCGATGTTTTGCGACCCCCCTGTGTGCCAAACCGTTCTACCATTGGCAACGGAGACTAAATACAGGCCCTCATCCGTAGTGAATGCCAACCGATCCGCAGGACTGTTGAACGAAAAGCCCCAAACCGACTCCCCGAGCCGAGAACGTCGCCATGCGACAGTACCTAAGGCCAAGTCGTAACATGCTATTTCGCCGGACGATGAACCCGTGTACAAGAATGGCTTTGTGGGGTGAAAGGAGAGGGCCTGTCTACTCCACCCATTCGTACTTGGCGTCGATTTGCCGAGCAACTTCTTCTTAATATTTGGCGCGGTCAAATCATAGTGAAAAGTTTCTTCATCTATTGTTGTAGCAGCCAGTTGGCTTCCTGCCACATCGAAAGCAACAGCAACGATCCTCTTGTTTGTATCCGTGTCCAATCTGCTAACTTCCGAATACGTTGTTGTGTCGTACAATGCGATCTTCCCATCCCTGGTGGGCAACGCTATCCGCTTTCCATTGGAAGCTATCGCCGGCTTCCCGCCCTGGCCCATCTGCATTAGGAAGCGGTTGGCCGTTTGAGGTAGGCGGCGTAGCAAATGCCACTCAAGCCCACGGTGGTCCTTTCCCAGAGTCACTGGAATTTGGTTATTCAGCAGCTGAAGCATCCGTGGTACGCGACCCTCTTCCCAAGCCGAGTAGGCCAACCGAACGTCCGCTACGTACTCCTGTTGTCTGACCTTTTCTCGCTCACGGAGTAACTCCGCGTTCTTGCTTTCGACTTGAAGCCGATGGGCGTTCGCCTCTCTTAATGCTGACTCGGCTTCGAGACGATGCCTTTCCGCATTCTCGGTCGCCTGCTCGGCAAGTCGCCTTTGTTCTTGTGCGAGAGCAGTTTCAGATTCCGCGACTTGGGCACTGTCATTCGCCTTTGCCGCGAGTATTGTTGCACTCAACGCCCCCAAACCCGCCGCCAAGATCACGGACACTCCAAGTCCGGTTACGACCCTATTCTTCTTCACCCACCGCCACGACCGCTCGCCTGCCCCCTGTCTGCGCGCCGTAATCGGCTCCTTGTTCCGCCAACTTCGCAAGTCGGCCTCCAACGCGTCGCAGCTCGGGTAGCGGTCCTCCGGCCGCTTCGCCATCGCCTTCAGGCAGATCGTCTCCAAGTCCTTGTCGAGCTTCTCCCGGAACTTCGACGGCGGCTCCGGCTGCGCGTGGAGGACGTTGTGGATCACCACCGCGAACGGCCCCTCGAACGGGACCTTGCCGGTCAGTAGCTCGTACAGGATGACGCCGAGCGCGTACTGGTCCACCGCCGGGTTCGCTTCGCCGTGCTGCCCGGCCGCCTGCTCCGGGGCCATGTACGATGGCGTGCCCATCACCGCCCCGTCGTTGGTCAGCTTCGTCGCGGCGTCCGTCCGCGCGGCCAACCCGAAGTCCAACAGGTGGACCCGGCCCTTGCCGTCCAGCATCACGTTCGACGGCTTCACGTCCCGGTGGACGATCCCCTGCGAGTGGGCGTACCCGACCGCCGACGCCAGTTGCTGGACCAGTTCGGCGGCCCGGTCGATCGGGAGCGGGCCGTCGGCCACCTCGTCCGCCAGGAGCTTGCCGTCGATGTACGCGGAGGCGATGAAGTACTGGTCCCCGTCCCGGCCGGCGTCGTACACCGGCACGATGAACGGGTGGCGGAGGTTGGCCGCCGCCCGCGCCTCCCGGAGGAACCGCTCGACCCGCTTCGGGCCGTCCAGTACGCCGGGGTTGGGGACCTTGAGCGCGATCTCGCGCTTGAGCTGCGGGTCGTAGGCCCGGTACACCGTGCCGAACGCCCCGGCCCCGAGGCGGCCGCGGATTTCGTACCGGTCGATTTGCTTGACGGGCGGCGGGGCGGGCGCGGGGACGTGCGGGGCCATCTCGAGGGTGGACCGGCGAAGGGCGAACGACTTCCCGCAGTGGCCGCACCGGAACAGGCCGCGGACGGCCTGTTCGTCCACGGTCGAACTCTTCACGCACGCCGGGTTCGGGCAGTGAACGGTCACGGGCATGGGCGTACCCTCGCGACGACGGGACCTCAACTTCGGAGAGTTGCCACAGTCTACCGACTGTCCAATTTTCGTGCCAACAACTTTCTACCGCGCCACCTCGACGCTCCGCGTCTCGCGGATGACCGTCACCTTGATCTCGCCGGGGTAGTCGAGCTGCTGCTCGATCGCACGGGCGATCTCGCGGCAGACCCGCAGCGCGTCGGCGTCACTCGTGCGGTGCGCGTTCGCGATCACCCGCAGCTCGCGGCCGGCCTGGATCGCGAACGCCGCCTCCACCTCCGGGAACCCGCACGCCACCGCCTCCAGGTTCTCCAGCCGCTTCACGTACTTCTCCAGCGTCTCCCGCCGCGCGCCGGGGCGGCTCGCGCTGATCGCGTCGGCACTCGCCACCAGTACCGTGTACGGGTTGTCGATCGTGATGTCGTCGTGGTGGCCGAGGATCGCGTGCAGCACCTCCTTGCTCGTCTCGCCGTACCGCTTCGCCAGCTCCGCCCCCACCTTCGGGTGGCCGCCCTCCATCTCGTGGTCGGCCGCCTTGCCGATGTCGTGCAGCAGGCCGCACCGCCGGGCCAGCCGCGGGTCGAGGCCGACCTCCGCGGCCATCAGCCCGCACAGGTGCGCGACCTCGATGCTGTGGTTCAACACGTTCTGGCTGTAGCTCGTGCGGAACCGCAGCCGGCCGAGTAGGTGCAACAGCTTCTCGGACGGCAGCGCCAGGTCCACGTCGATCACCGCCTGCCGGCCGAGTTCCAGGATGTGGTTCTCCATCTCCTTCTGCGTTTCCGCGACGACTTCCTCGATCCGCGTCGGGTGGATGCGGCCGTCGGCGATGAGCTTGGCGAGCGCCAGCCGGGCCGTTTCGCGGCGGACGTTGTCGAACGCGGACACGATCACCACGCCGGGGGTGTCGTCCACGATCACGTCCACCCCGGTCGCCTTCTCGAACGTGCGGATGTTGCGGCCCTCGCGGCCGATGATGCGGCCCTTCACGTCGTCGCTCGGGATGTCCACCGTGCTGACGGTCGTGTCGGCCGTGTGGTCGGCGGCGCTCCGCTGGATCGCGGTGATGACGATCTCGCGGGCCTTCGCCTCGGCCGTTTGCTTGATGTTCTTCTCGTGCTGCTGGAGGCGGACCGCGACCTCGTCGGCGAGCTGCCGCTCGAGCCGGTCGAGCAAGAGCTTTTCGGCGTTCTCGCGGGTCATGCCGGTGATGTGTTGGAGCTTCTTCGTCTCCTCTTCGATCAGGCCGTCGAGTTCCTTCCCCTTGCGGTCGAGGACGGCGGCCTTCTCCGCGATCTTCTTCTGAAGGAGTTCGATCTGCTGCTCCTTCTTCGTGAGGTCCTTCAGCTTGGTGTCGAGGAAGTCCTCGCGCTTCTCGAGGCGGCGCTCGTTGTCGCGGAGTTCGCCGCGGGTGAGTTCGAGCTCGCGAGAAATCTCCTCCTTGCGGCGGAACGCCTCCTCCTTGGCGCGGAGCTCCCCGTCGCGGACGACCCGCTCGGCCTCCCGCTCGGCGCGGTCGAGGATGTCCTTGGCCTGCGACTCGGCGGACCGGACGGCCGGCAGGTCCACGGCGGTCGTGCCGGTGCGGCCGCGGGCGTAGAACTTCGTCAGGAAGATGCCGCTGCCGACGCCGACGACGACGGCGACGAGGACGAGGACGGCGGTAAGGATTTCAGGCATACGGGCTGGCCCTTTCGGCGGCCCGTTGCGCTCGGGGACGGTCGGCCCGTGGGTCGGCGGCCGCGCCGGGGGCGGCGCGGGACGGCGAGGGAAGGGGTCGGTACGGCCATGGTCGTCGCGCGGCCGGGGCGGCCGCGGCGGTAACGGTGTCAACCCCGCACGGCGGCGGGTCCGAGCAACAACGGACGGCGATGGTATCTATGGGTTTCCGGCGGTCGGCCCGCGCCGACGCCGGCGTCGGGCTTATTATGCGGACGCCGCGGGGGCGGCTCAACGGAAAAGTCGGCGGCCGGCGGTCATATATTGCCTGTTCCCGTCCCGGAGGCGCTGCGCGATGTCGGCCGTGAACCTCGACGACCCGTCCCTGTACACCAACCGCGAACTCAGCTGGCTCGAGTTCAACCGCCGCGTCCTCGAAGAGGCCCAAGACGCCACCGTGCCGCTCCTCGAGCGGGTCAAGTTCCACGCCATCTTCAGTAGCAACCTCGACGAGTTCTTCATGGTCCGCGTCGGCGGGCTCCAGCAAAAGGTCCTCGCCGGCATCTCCCGCGGGTCCGGCGGGGACAAGCTGCCGCCGCACGTCCAGCTCGAGCGCATCGCGGAGACGGTCAAGGGCCTCGTCGAACAGCAGTACGCCAGCCTCCTGAACGACGTGCTGCCGGCGCTGCGGGAGAAGGGCATCGTCATCCGGCCGCTCAAGGACCTCACGGACGCCGACCACAAGCACCTCAAGGACGTGTTCCGCGATCAGGTGTTCCCCGTCCTCACGCCGCTGGCCATCGACCCCGGCCACCCGTTCCCGCACCTGCTGAACAAGTCGCTGAACCTGGCCGTCGTGCTGAAGCGGCCGGAAGACCCGGAGCCGCTGTACGCCGTCGTCCAGGTGCCGGGGATGCTCGCCCGGTTCGTGCTCCTCCAGGTGAACAAGACGGTGGCGAACGAGTCCGGCGTCGTCGCCGTGCGGGACGAGCGGGCCGACTCGTCGTCGTCCAGCCAGGACATCCGGCTGCCGGACTACGGGGTCGCCCTCTGCCCGCTGGAGGACGTGATCCGGCTGCACCTCGGCGAACTCTTCCCCGGCATGGAGCTGACCGAGACGCACGCCTTCCGCGTCACCCGCGACAGCGAGTTTGAAATCGACGACGAAGTCGATGACCTGCTTCAGGCCATCGAGGACTCGGTCCGGAAGCGGCGGCGGGGCCACGCCTCGCGGCTGGAGATCGAGACGACGATGTCCGCCGACCTGGAGCAGTTCCTGACGGCGGCGCTCGACCTGCACGCCGCGGACGTGACCCGTGTGCCGGGGCTACTCGACCTCACCGGGCTGTTCCAGATTTACGGCCTGCCGGGGTTCGCCGACCTCCGCGACCCGCCGGTCGTGCCGACGTTGGTTCGCGAGTTCGTTCAGGCGGCGACGCCGTGGGCGGCCATTCGGGGGAAGGATATTTTTGTCCACCACCCCTACGAGTCGTTCAAGCACGTCGTCGATTTCATCGAGGCGGCCGCGGCCGACGACCGGGTGCAGGCCATCAAGCAGACGCTCTACCGCACGAGTTCCGACTCCCCGGTCGTCCGGGCGCTCCAGCGGGCGGCCGACCGCGGCAAGCAGGTCACGGCCGTCATCGAGCTGAAGGCCCGGCTGGACGAGGAGCGGAACATCCTCTGGGCGCGGGAGCTGGAGAAGGCCGGCGTCCACGTCGTGTTCGGGTTCATCGGGCTGAAGACGCACTGCAAGGTCGCGCTCGTCGTCCGCCGGGACGAGGACAACCAGCTCCGCCGGTACGTCCACCTCGGCACGGGGAACTACAACCCGACGACGGCCCGGACGTACACCGACCTCGGCATCTTCACCTGCAACCCGGACTTCGCGGCGGACGTGGCGCTGTTGTTCAACCACCTGACCGGGTACGCGGCCCTGCCGCAGTGGAAGAAGCTGATCGTCGCGCCGTCCCGGATGATGGCGTTCTTCCTGGAGCGGATCGAGAAGGAGGCGGCGAACGCGAAGGCGGGGAAGAAGGCCGGCATCCGCGCGAAGGTCAACGGGCTGCTCGAACCCGCCGTCGTGAAGGCGCTGTACGCGGCCAGCCAGGCCGGCGTGAAGATCGACATCGCCTGCCGCGGCGTGTGCGCCCTGCGGCCCGGCGTGCCGGGCGTCAGCGAGACGATCCGCGTCACGTCCGTCGTGGACCGGTTCCTCGAGCACAGCCGCGTGTTCTACTTCGAGAACGCCGGCGACCCGGACGTGTACGTCGGCAGCGCCGACTGGATGGACCGCAACCTCACCCGGCGGGTGGAGGTCGTGTTCCCGATCGAGCAGCCGGACCTGAAGGCCCGCGTCATCGACGAGATTCTGAAGACGACGCTCGCGGACAACCAGAAGGCGCGGCTGCTGCTTCCGGACGGGACGTACAAGCGGGTGACGCCGACGAACGGCGAGCCGCCGCTGCGGAGCCAGCAGCAGTTCCTGGAGCTGGCGAAGAAGTCGGCCGACCGGCTGCAATCGACGCCGAGCGGGGTGACGCCGGCGAGCGCGACGGCGGCGGCGGCGAAGCCGAAGCTCGCCCCGCGGGCGCGGGCGGGGAAGCAGCCAAAGCCACAATAAGCACGAAATCCGAAGGACGAACTCCGAAAGGAAAACCGGCAGGGTTCTTCTTTCGGATTTCGTCCTTCGGATTTCGTGCTTTGAGGGCTACTTCTCCTGCTTCGGCGCGTCGCCGGGCAGCGGGGCGGGCATCTTCTCGGGGACGGCCGCGTTGTAGATCGGCCCGCCGGTCGGCCGGTACGGGTTGCCGTGGCCGGTGTTGATGACGGCGTTGTCCGGGTGGTGGTACACGTCGCTCATCCCCGCGACGTGCGCCCGCTGACAGCCGACGCCCGCGGCGGCGACGCCGGCGAGCAGAGTGAGTACGACGAAACGGCGCATGATCGCTCCCATCCGTGGGGTGGTCGTGTGAACGAGTCCGTCACCATCGCCGGGCCGGGCCGTGGGTGGGGTCGGCCGCGGCCCGGCGAGAGGTCACGGGTCGGCCGGCCCCGGCCAGTATTTCGGCCGGGACCGACGTGGTCCGGCGGCCCGCGTCCGTGCGGCGAACCGTCGAACCCCTGTCGGCCGGGGCAGCTTTCGCCGCCCGCGTCGCGACGCCAATCTCATCGTCATGCCGGTTTTGCCGAGTTGACCCGTTTTCGCCGGGCGGCGCGATTTTTCGGGAACCGCCGCCTACTGCCACCGCAGGCCGAGCTTCCCGTCGTTCTTCGCCTTCCGCTCCAGCACGGCCAGGAACCACCGGGCCGCGACCAGGAAGAACACGCCGAGGCCGGCCAGGATCGCGACCTCGTGCTCGATGGGCATCAGCCGGTCGGCCGCGCCGGTGAACAGCAGCTGCCGCATCGCGTCCATGCCGGCCGTCAGCGGGATGACGAGCGCCGCGCCGAGGATCACGACCGGCAGGTTCAGGAAAATCTTCACCGGGAAGTTCATCCCGGTCAGCAGGAACACGGGTTCTTGCAAGAGGTTGACGATGTGCCACGCCTCGCGGCCCCAGAGCAGGAACAGGGACGCGAACATCATCCCCAACCCGTACAGGGCCACGAGCGTCAGCGCGAACACGCCGAGGGCCGACCCGGCGTACTCGAACGTGATCGGGGCCTGGAACACGAGGACGCCGGTGACGAGGATGGCCGTCGCCCGCGTCGCGGTCGTCGCCATGCCGCCGAGGGCCATGCCGGCGAGGATGCCCATCATCGGGGCCGGCGACATGATGTACAGTTCGAGGTTCCCGCTGTCCCGCTCCCAGTACAGGTGCGCCCCCATGCTCCAGAGGACGTTGAACCAGAACGCGGTCATCGCCGCCCCGAGGACGACGTACCCGACGAATCGGTCCGGGGCGTTCATGGCGCGGTACGCGTAGGCGAACGCCGCCACCGAGAGCATCGGCAGCAGCGTCTCCTGGAGGATCCACGTCCGGTTGCGGAACATCCAGATCACCCGCGCGTAGCTGCGGGCGGTCATGGCCTGGAAGAACAACGCGAGGGTGGCCGGCATCGTGAAATTGTACACGAGCGGCCGCGAAATTTTCCCCCTAGCCGGCCTCGTAGGTTGACTGGAGCCTACCTTCTTACTCCGAAACTTACTCGAACTCGCACGGCGGCGGGGTGCACGATGAACGGCAGCGGGCCGGGTGACGCTGGCGGGGAACTTGCGTTCAAAATCTCGAAATTGGTCGAGGAGCGCGGCTGGAACCAAGAAGATTTCGCCCGAATTTCCAACCTCAACCGGCACACGATCCGGCAAATCCTCAACGGCGGGCCGAAGCGGCGGCTGCGGAACGCGACCGTCAGCCAGTGCGCCGACGCGCTCGGGCTGACGGTCAACGAACTCCGCACGCTGTCCATCGACCGGCTGCTGCCGCGGATGCACGGCCGCCCGCCGGCCGACGAGGAGGCGCTGAAGCTGCTCCACGACCGGGCGGCACTGCCGGAGCTGGTCAACTGGCTGGAGCGGCACAAGGAGCGGGCCAGTGACCTGCGGGCGGACGAGATCGCCGAGTTGCTCGACGCCCAGAACCCCGGCGGCGTACTGGAGAAGATGGGCGTCGAGTACTTCGTCGAGTTCCTGGAGCGGCGGCGGGCGCTCGTTTACAAGGTCCACCAGCTCGCGAGTTCGGAGTACGTGACCTGCCTGGAAACGTTCGTCAACCTCATGTTCGACAAGGTGCAGGCGGACAAGCGGTAACGCGGCCGGGCGGGGCGGTCGCCCGCCGTCGCCCCGCCGGAAATCTCCCGCCCCCCGCGAACGGCCGTTCCTTTCCCGGAAGTCGGGGCCGCGCCCCGCCCCGGCCGGGGCGAAATTTGGGCAAATTTTCCCCGCCCCTCTCGATCACGTCTCCGGGGGGCGAGTTTCTCCCCCTCATCCAACGACAACAACAATCAGGAATATCGCACCCATGGCCCTTTCGCTCGTTAACAACAACTCCGCCCTGAACGCCCAGAACAGCCTGGAGCGGACGAACAGCTCGCTGGCGAAGTCGCTCGAACGGCTCTCGACCGGCCTGAAGGTCAACCGCGGGGCCGACGGCCCGGCCGCCCTCGTCATCAGCGAACAACAGCGGGCGCAAATCGCCGGCCTCCGGACGGCGATCGATAACACGAACAAGGCCGTCTCCCTCGTCCAGACCGGCGAAGGCGCGCTGAACGAAGTCAACAAGCTGCTCAACAAGGTCCGCACGCTGGCCGTGGACTCGGCGAACAGCGGCGTGAACGACGCGACCGCCCAGGCGGCGAACCAGGCGGAAATCAGCAACATCCTGACGACCATCGACCGCATCTCCAGCACCACGAAGTTCGGCACGAAGAACCTGTTCGACGGGTCCGCCGGCGTCAGCGGGACGACCAGCGACACGGACGTGACGTTCCGCAAGGCGACGATCGACACGACGGCCGGCACGTACGCGGTGGAAGTGACGACGGCGGCCGAGAAGGCGAACGTCGAGGCCGGCACGCTCCAGACCGCGGCCCTGGCCAACGACGAGAACCTGAACATCAACGGCGTGCAGATCAAGCTGACGGCCGGCCTGTCGCAGGACCAGGTGGTGGACAAGATCAACGAGTTCAGCAGCCAGACCGGGGTGAAGGCCGACAAGAACGGGGCCGGCGGCGAGACCCGGCTGGTGAGCAACGAGTACGGCAGCGGGGCGACGATCACGGCCATCTCCGACCGGGCCGGGGCGGCGGACAGCAGCGGCATCGGCACGACGGCCCTGACGGACACCGGCGTCAACGTCGCCGGCACGATCAACGGCGTCGCCGGCACGGGGAGCGGCAACGTCCTCACCGCCACCAGCGGCGCGGCCAAGGGCCTGGCCGTCTCGTTCGCGGCCGCCTCGGCGACCTCGGCGGCCTCCGTCACCGGCGTGCAAGGCGACGTGACCGTCGTGAACAACTCCCTGACGTTCCAGGTCGGGGCGAACTCCGGCGAGAGCGTGAAGGTGTCGTTCGACAAGATCAGCTCGACGAGCATCGGCGTCGGCGCGAGCAACGCGTTCGGCAGCCTGGCGAACATCGACACGTCCAACGGGGCCGAGGCCCTGAAGGTCATCGACAAGGCCATCGCCGACGTGAGCGAACTCCGCGGCCGGCTCGGGGCGTTCCAGACGAACACGCTGGAAAGCACCGCGAACAACCTCCGCACGACGCTCGAAAACACGCAGGCGGCCGAGTCGGTCATCCGCGACACGGACTTCGCGACGGAAATCGCGAACTTCACGAAGTTCCAGAGCCAACTGCAAGCCGGGACGACCGTCCTCGGCAACGCGAACCAGCTGACGCAACTCGTGGCCGGTCTGCTTCGATAAGCCCTTCGTAGGACGCAACAACCCGACTCGCGCGGAAACCCGACGGCCCCCTGGGCCGTCGGGCTTCGCGCGTTTTCCTCTAAACTTCGACCTTCATCCGCGAGGCCGTCATGGCCACCATCTCGAACTTGAACAGCAACGGCCTCAACTTCAGCGGCCTGTCGTCCGGCATCGACTCGCAGAAGCTCATCGACGGCCTCACGTCGATCAACGCGTCCCGGATCGCCCAGTTGAAGGCCCGCCAGCAAACGATCACCCTCCGCCAGGGCACGTTCACGGCCATCCGCGACCAGCTCGCGGACGTGCAGTCGGCCATCGGCAAGCTCGGCCGGTCCGTCGCCGGGGCGTTCGACGCCCGCAAGGCGATCACGTCCGACGACGCCCTCACGGCCACCGCCGGGTCGTCCGCGACGCCCGGCACGTACACCCTCGCCGTCACCGGCCTCGCGCAGGCGCAGGCCGTCGCGTCCGAGGGGTTCGCCGACCCCGGCACGCAGATCAAGGAGGGCACGCTCACCCTCCGCGTCGGCAGCGGGCAGGCCACGACCGTCACCGTCGGGCCGGCGAACAACACCCTGCAAGGGCTGGTGGACGCGATCAACAACGGCGGCGGCGACGTGCGGGCGTCCCTGATTAACGACGGCTCCGCGACCCCGTACCGGCTGCTGTTAACTTCCGCGAAGACCGGGGCGGCGAACACGATCAGTGTCACCAACGACCTGACCGGCGGGACCGGGGCGGCGATCAACCCGCTGAGCACGACCATCACCGAGGCGAAGGACGCCACGATCAAGCTCGGCAGCGGCCCCGGCGCGATCACCGTCCGCAGCGACACGAACCGGGTCAACACCGTCATCCCCGGCGTGACGCTCAACCTGACGAAGGCCGACCCGGCGAAGGAGATCACCGTCAACGTCGCGAGCGACACGGAAGGGGCGAAGAAGGCCGTTCAAGAGTTCGTGGACAGTTACAACAAGGTCGTCGAGTTCATCGACAAGCGGGACGACTTCGCCGCCGACACGAAGGCGGCCGGCGTGCTGCTCGGCAGCCGGGACGCGACGGACATTCAGATCGAGCTAACGAACGCCCTCACGTCCGCCGTGCCGGGCGTGAAGTCGGTGGCGAACCGCCTCTCCGCGATCGGCGTCACGCTCGACGAGAAGGGGAAGCTGAGCGTCGATTCGTCGAAGCTCGACAAGGTGTTGACCGGGCAGGAAACCGGCGTCGGCATCGCGGACGTGAAGCGGCTGTTCGCGTACACCGGCGTCTCGACGGACAGCGGCGTGAGCTTCGTCCTCGGGTCGGACAAGACGAAGCCGTCGGCCGTCGGCGCGCCGTACCAGGTGAACGTCACGTCGCCGGCGACCCGAGGCGGCGTCACCGGCGGCGAGGCCCTCGGCGGCGCGATCACGGTGGACGGCACGAACAACGGGTTCAGCATCGTCGTCAACGGCGTGCGGTCCGGCAACCTCGCGCTCGCGGCCGGCAACTACACGCCGAGCACGCTCGCGGCGGCCGTGCAGTCCGTCATCAACGCCGACCCGCCGCTCCAGGGCAGCCAGGTGAGCGTGGACGTGTCCGGCGGCCGGCTACGGATCACGGCGAACCAGTACGGCAGCTCCTCGTCCGTGGAAGTCGTCGCCGGCGGGTCGGCCGTCGGGGCCGGCAAGCCGCTCGGGTTCGCCGGCGGGGAGAAGGGGACCGGCACGAACGTCGCCGGGTCGTTCACCGTGGCCGGCAAGACGGAAACCGCCTCGGGTCTGGGGCAAATCCTCTCCGGCAGCTCCGGGAACGCGAACACGGACGGCCTCCAGGTGCGGGTGACGGCCGCCGCCGCGACGACGGCGAGCCTCGACGTGACGCAGGGGATCGCGAGCCGGCTGAACGCCGTCTTGAATAAATACCTCGATCCGATCAACGGGAAGTTCAAGACACTCGATAACCGTTTTAAGGCCGACTTCGACGACGTGGAGAAGGTCATCACGCGGCAGAACGACCAGATGGACGTGAAGAAGGAAGCCCTGGTCCGCCAGTTCGCGGCGATGGAATCGGCCGTCAGCAAGTTGAAGGGGCTGAGCACGAACCTCGCGGCGTTGATCCCGACGAGCAAGTGACGCCCGCCCGCCTCACCACGGAAGACTTCGCACCCCATGAACGCCTACCAGAAGTACCGCCAGTCCGAGCCCGCCGTCGGCATGACCCGCATTGAAGTCCTGTTGGCGATGTTCGACGGGGCGCTGTCCCGGTTGGATAAGGCCGCCCAGGCGCTGACGAACGGCGACATCCCGGTCGCGACGCCGTACCTGGCGAAGACGCAGCTCATCCTGTCCGAGCTGGCCGCCGGCGTGCGACTGGACGTGGACGAACAGATGGGCCTGAACATGCTCCGGCTGTACGAGTTCGCCGTCCACGAGATCAAGACGCCGCGGCTGGCGAACGTGCGGAACGCGATCAAGGTACTGGAGATCGTCCGCGAGGGCTTCGAGGGGATCAAGGACGAGGCGATCAAGCTGGAGAAGACCGGCCAGCTCGTGGCGTCCGACCGGCTGCAAATGGTCCTCGCGACGGCGTAGCAAGTTTTGGCGAGCCGAGCGGCGTAAGCCGCCGGGTGAGTGTCCAACACCCGGCGGCTTACGCCGCTCGGCTCGCCGTGCTTTTGACTTGTCAACCCCGGCAACCCCTGCCGATTCTGCCGGAAAGAATGAACCTGCCGGCCCTGCCGCGTCGATAACCCCTGCGTGAACTTCCCGGGGGAAATCGCGTCATGTTTCGCGGCCTCTACAGCGCGGCGTCCGCCCTCGACGCGGCCGGCCGCGCCCAGGAAATCACCGCCCACAACCTCGCCCACGTCTCCACGCCCGGCTACCGGCAGCGGGGCGTCGCCTACGAAACCTTCGACCGCGTCGTCAACCAAACGCTCGAACAGACCGGCGACATCGTCGGCACGCGGTTGGCGCAAGGGTACAGCGACTTCCGCGTCGGCCCGATGCAGCAGACCGGTAACCCGCTCGACCTCGCGCTCTCCGACGCCGACCGCTTCTTCGCCGTCAGCGATTCCAACGGCCGCGTCCTTTACACCCGCGACGGGGCGTTTCATCTGAATTCGCAGGGCCAGATCGTCAGCACCGGCGGCTACGCGCTGCAGGGCGAGACCGGCCCGCTGGCGATCCCGCCGACGGCGAGCGAAATTAACATCGCGGCCGACGGGAACGTGACGGCCGACGGCCAACCGGTCGGCCGCGTGCGGGTCGTGCAGGTCGGCAACCTGAAGCAGCTGGTCCCCGTCGGCGACACGCTGTTCGACGCGCCGCAGGAAGCCGGCGTGCAACCGACCGGCGGCCGCGTGCTGCAGGGCTACCGCGAGGGGTCGAACGTGAACCCGGCCGAGGCGATGACCGGCATGGTGATCGCGGCCCGGTTCTACGACGCGACCCAGCGCGCCCTGCGGACCATCGCCGAGACGGTGCAGCTCAACACGCGGCCGTCATAGTAGTAGGCACACTCCGTGTGCCGTCCGCGGAATCGAGTCTTCGAGATTCCGCGAGAGCTTCACGCCGCGGGCAGGTTCCGCGGGTTCTCGAAGACTCGAACCCGCGAGACGGCACACGGAGTGTGCCCACTACTTTGGGAGGCATCCATGATTCGCGCCTTGTTCACCAGCGCCACCGGCATGAACGCCCAGGCCACGGTGATCGACAACACGTCGAACAACCTCGCCAACGTCAACACGAACGGGTTCAAGAAGGGCCAGGCCGACTTCCAGGACCTGATCTACGTCACCGAGCGGGTCCCCGGCTCCGAGGCGTTCCAGGGGCTGCAAGTTCCCACCGGCCTCCAGATCGGCAGCGGGGTGCGGGTCGCCGGCATCACGAAGGTGTTCACCCAGGGCGGCCTCGTCAACACGCAGAACCCCAACGACGTGGCCATCGAGGGGCAGGGGTTCCTCCAGGTCACGCTCCCCAACGGCGAGCTGCGGTACACCCGCGACGGGGCGCTGCGGCTGAACGCCGTCGGCAACCTCGTCACCAGCGACGGGTTCCTGCTGTCGCCGCAGATCACGATCCCGCAGGACGCCGTGTCCGTGTCGATCGCCCCGGACGGGACGGTGTCCGTCATCAACGCCGGGGCGACGAACGCCTCGGTGAACCTCGGGCAGATCACGCTCGTGCGGTTCCCGAACAACGCCGGCCTGAGCGCGGAGGGGCGGAACCTGTTCGCGGAGACGGCGTCGTCCGGCGCGCCGATCATCGCCACGCCGGGGCTGAACGGGACCGGGCTGATTCGGCAGGGGTTCCTGGAGCGGTCGAACGTGGACGTGGTGACGGAACTCGTCGGCCTGATCCTGGCGCAGCGGGCCTACGAGTTCAACACGCGGGCCGTGCGGACGTCCGACAACATGCTCTCCGCCACCTCGGAACTGATCCGATGACCCTGACCGAGAACAACAGCGCCGATTCCGCGGCCCGGCTTTGTTCCCTCCCCCCTTGGGGGGGAGGGTTAGGGAGGGGGGTAGACCTTC
>NZ_JCABYM010000143.1:0-48959 GCF_059499385.1 Limnoglobus sp.
CCCCCCCCCCCCCCCCCCCCCCCCCCCCCCCCCAGCTCCCTCCCTCGGACGCGATTCTCACCGGGATGAGAAGCTCACCCCCCTCCCTAACCCTCCCCCCACAGGGGGGAGGGAACAAAGCCAAGCCCCCGGTACGTTCCGTTCACTTCTCCGTTTGCACGTTCGCCCGGAATCGCTCTGTAACTCGGCTTCGACTTGACCCACTTCCGGCGGCGGTGCGAGAATAGAATACCTCTTGAACGCTCCGCCCTTTGACTCGGGCCAACCCGAAAGGACCACCACCAACCATGCGACACCTTTTACTCAGCCTCGTGCTGGCAGCCACGCTGCTCACGTCCGCGCGAGCTGATGAACCCGCCGTAAAACCAAGCCAGGGCAACTACGCCGTGCTCATCGGCGTCAGCCAGTTCGACGACAAGGCGATCCAGCCGCGGCCGACCGCCGACGCCGACGCGAAGGCGATGTACGACCTTGTCACCAACCCCGGCTACCTCGGCATCCCCGCGAGCCGCACCGTGCTGCTCACGTCCACCGCCGACGAGAAGCGGAACGGCCGCACGGCGACGAAGGACAACATCCTCAAGGCGATCCACGAGGCCGTCGCGAAGACCGGCAAGGACGACCTGCTCGTCATCGGGTTCTTCGGCCGCGGCGCGCCGGTCGGGTTCGACAAGGTCGCGTTCTTCGCCAAGGAGAGCACCGTCGCCGACCGGGTGAAGAACGCCGTCTCGGGCGAAGAGTTGTCCAACGAGATGAAGGCGGTCAAGCCGCAGCGTCTGCTCGTGCTGACCGACCTCGCGTTCAAGGGGTTCGACGCCGGGAAGGAGACGCTCGCGGAGCCGAACACCTACGCCATCCTCGCCGGGTTCTACGGCACGGTCAGCGACAACAAGGACAAGGAGGAGGAAGAGCCGCAACAGATCCGCGACAAGGTGATCGCGCTGTCCTACCTGCCGGGCAACGACCCGGTGGCCGTCGGCGAGAACGGGCTGTTCGCGAAGAGCGTGGTGGACGGCCTCAAGGGCGCGGCCGACACGGACGGCTACGAGCCGGACGGCGTGGTGACGGTCGATGAACTGGCGAAGTACCTCGACAAGGAGGTGACCGACCAGGCCCGCAAGCTCGGCAAGACGACGAGCGAGAAGGAGGCGGTCCCCGTCGTCGTGGGCACGACGACGGCCCACTACGTCATCAGCAAGACGCCGGCGTACCCGGCCGCGAAGAAGCGGGCCGACGCGTTCGCCGAACTGGTCTCGAAGGGTACGCTGCCGAAAGAGGTCGCGGAAGAAGGCAAGCGCTACCTCGACCGGATGCCGAAGCTGAAGACGCCGCAGGAGCTTCGCAAGAAGTACCAAGAGCTGGCGGACGCGAAGATCACGGCCGAGGAGTTCTCCGCCGCCCGCGAGAAGCTAAAGGAAGCGATGAAGCTGCCGCGGGAGGATGCGGACAAGTTCGTCGAGACGGTGCAGATCGCCGCCGAGACAATCAAGCTCAAGTACGTGAAGCCGGTCGAAACGGGGGCGCTGACCGCCGGCTCCATCAAGGGCATGTTCAAGCGGCTGGACGAGGTCGTGCCCGTGGACCTCGAGAAGAAGTTGAAGGACGGCAAGGCGCTCACCGACGACCAGCAGAAGGCGCTACTCTTCGAGGCCCGCAACGCCCTGGGTAAGCGGGAAGACCTGGACGACGGCAAGGACGTAGACCTGGCGCTCGTGACGATGGCGGAGGCCACGGAAGACCCGTACACGGTCTACGTGGACAAGGAGACGATGAAGAAGGAAGAGAGCCGGTGGCGGTCGCAGTACAGCGGCATCGGCGTCCACATCCGCCGCGACCTCGCCCGCGACGGGCTACTCGTCGTGTCCCCCATTAAGGGCAGTCCCGCGTACAAGGCCGGGATGCGGGCCGGCGACCTCATCACGGAAGTCCGCCGCGACGCCGACCCGGACGGCAAGCCGCTGCCGGAAGGCGCGCCGAAGGTTATCTCGCTCAAGGGCATGAAGACGGACAAGGCCATCGAGATCATCCTCGGCAAGCCGGGGACGCCGATCACCGTCGTCGTCGAGCGGGAAGGGGAGAAGGAGCCGATCGTCTACGACCTGCAGCGCGGCCGGGTGAGCCTCGAAACCGTCCTCGGCGTGAAGCGGGACGAGAAGGACAACTGGAAGTTCCTCATCGACGAGGAAAACAAGATCGGGTACGTCTACATGACGCAATTCGGCCCGCAGACGGCCGGGGAACTCCTCCGGGCGGTGGACAAGCTGTCGAAGGAGGGGATGAAGGGGTTCGTTCTCGACCTGCGGTTCAACCCCGGCGGCGCGCTCGGCGGGGCGCTGGCCGTGTCCGACATGTTCCTGGAAAGCGGCCTCCTGCTGAAGATCAAGCCGCGGCAGGGCAAGGAGGAGCGGTACTACGATCAGGGTGACCCCGGCATGAACTTCACGCGGTCGAAGTTCCCGATGGTCGTACTCGTCAACGGCGGCAGCGCGAGCGCGTCCGAGATCGTGTCGCAGGCGTTGCAAGACTACGACCGGGCCGTCGTGATCGGCGAGCGGTCCTACGGCAAGGGGAGCGTGCAGACGGTGGACCCGTTCGACCGGACCGGCGGCGTGTTCAAAATGACGACCGCCCGGTACTACCCGCCGCTCGGCCGGAACATCGACAAGCGGAGCACGCCCGGCAAGCCGGAAGACGAGTGGGGCGTGCAGCCGAACAAGGGGTTCGAGATCAAGCTGACCCGCGAGGAGCGGCAGGAGCTGGCCGAGTTCCTGCTGGACAAGGAACACATCAAGCGTGCCGACGACCCGAAGAAGGCGAACAAGCCGCCGGTCAAGGACAAGCAGCTCGACGCGGCGCTGGAGTACCTGAAGAAGGAAATCCAGGCCAAGAACGGCGGCGGCGAGAAGAAGAACGGTTGAGCCGGTTCTAACGGTCGGCGAAAGCCGACCGGCCGCACCAACTTTACCCGCCGGGGATTCCCGGCGGGTTTCGTTTTTTATCGGTCTGGCGTTGGAGAATCCGCGGGTCGCCGGAGAATTCAGTGAAGTTCTTCGCGGAGTGATCCGAAAGGCGGGCGTCATGAACCGGCTGTGGTGGGGACTCTTCGGCGTGGCTGTTCTCGCGAGTTCGACCGGCTGCCGGACGTGCGACAGCCGCTACCGGCTGTTCAAGCGGGACGCGTGCGACGTGCCGACGCGACTGGCGAGCGTGCCGCGGGCGGACGCGTGCCCGACCGGGGTGGCGTCGTTCCAGCCGGGGTACTCGGTTCCGATGACGGGAGCACCGACCTACGTGCCCACCGTTCCGCCCTCGTCCGGGGCCATCGAGACGATCCCGCCGACGTTCGTGCCGGCGACGCCGATGCCAGCCGTGCCGGGCGGCTCGGCAAAGAACGTGTTACCACCGCCGCAACCGCTCACGCCGCCGACCGGCGTGGTCGGCTACCCGAAATGAACGAAGCCCGGCCAAATGGCCGGGCTTCTTGCTGCTCCGATGGCGTTATTCCACCGTCACACTCTTCGCGAGGTTCCGCGGCTTGTCCACGTCGCAGCCACGGAGAACCGCAATCTCGTAGGCGAGTAGTTGCAGCGGGATCGACACGACCAGCGGTTGCAGGTACTCCGGCACGTCCGGGACGGTAATCATGTCATCCGCGACGGCCTCGACCTCGCGGTCCCCCTCGCTGCACACGGCGATCACCGGGCCGTTGCGGGCCTTGATCTCCTGCATGTTCGACATGACCTTGTCGAACACGTTGCCCCGCGGGACCAGGAACACGCTCGGCGTGTTCTCGTCCACCAGCGCGATCGGCCCGTGCTTCATCTCCGCGGCCGGGTAGCCCTCCGCGTGGATGTAACTGATTTCCTTCAACTTTAGCGCCCCCTCGAGCGCCACCGGGTACAGGTACTGGCGGCCGAGGTACAGGCAGTTGCGGCAGTCGGCGTACCGGTTCGCGATCTTCTTCACCTGCTCGTGGCAGCCGAGCGTCTTGCGGATCACGTCCGGCAATGCCCGCAACTCCTCGATGATCCGCTGGCCCTGGATGCTCGACAGATGCCGCATCCGGCCGAAGTAGAGGGCGAGCATGGTCAGCACGGTCGTCTGGCTGGTGAACGCCTTCGTGCTGGCGACGCCGACCTCCGGCCCGGCGTGCAGGTAGACGCCGCCGTCCGCCTCGCGGGCGATGGTGCTGCCGACGACGTTGCAGATGGCCAGCGCCGGGTGGCCCATCCGCTTCGCCTCCCGCATCGCGGCCAGCGTGTCGGCCGTCTCCCCGGACTGCGTGATCGCCAGCAAGATCGTGTTCCGGTCCATCGGCGGGTTGCGGTAGCGGAGCTCGCTGGCGTACTCGACCTCGACTGGCATCCGGGCCAGTTCCTCGAACAGGTACTCGCCGACCATGCCGGCGTGGTAGCTCGTGCCGCACGCCGTCATGACCACCCGCTCGACGCCCCTCAGTTGCTTCGCCGTCAGGTTCAGCCCGCCGAAGTGGGCCGTCGCGTCGGCGTCGTCGAGCCGCCCCCGCATCGCGTTCGCGATCGTCTCCGGCTGTTCGTAAATCTCCTTGAGCATGTGGTGCGGGAAGTCGCCCTTCTCGGCACCGCCCTCGCCGAGGAAGTGCTGAATGTCCTGCACCGTCGCGTCCACCGTGTCGAGGTCCTGGTTGCGGATGACCCACGACTCGGTGTCGAGCTGGCAAATCTGCCGGTCGTTGAGGTAGACGACCTTGTCCGCGAACCCGGCCAACGCGTTGGCGTCGGAGGCCAAGTAGTGGCCGTCGTCACCGATGCCGATGACGAGCGGGCTGCCGAGCCGCGCCCCGACGATCACCCCCGGCTCGGCCTTCGAGACGGCGGCCAGCCCGTAGGTCCCTTTCACGAGGTCGAGCGTCCGTCGGACGGCGTCGAGCAGGTCGCCCTGGTAGGCGCGGCCGATCAGGTGCGCCAGCACCTCCGTGTCCGTCTGCGAGTGGAAGACGACGCCCTCGGCCTGGAGCTTGTGCTTCAGGCCCATGTAGTTCTCGATGACGCCATTGTGGACGACGGCGATCGTCCCGGTCGCGTCGAAGTGCGGGTGCGCGTTCTGGTCGGTCGCCCCGCCGTGCGTCGCCCACCGGGTGTGGCTAATGCCGAACGTCCCCGGTGCGGGGGTCGTGTTCACCGCCTTCGCCAGCTCCGCGATGCGGCCGGCCTTCTTCCGCAGGTGCAGGCTACTCCCCGTACCGGTCACCATGCCGGCGCTGTCGTACCCGCGGTACTCCAGCCGCCGCAGCCCTTCGAGCAAAATCGGCGACGCCTCGCGCTGCCCTGTAAACCCGATGATTCCGCACATTATCTGGTGTCTCCGGATGGAACGAGTTTCGGTTTGGAGAGGAGCGAGCGACGGTCAACCTTTGACGGGAAGAACGCGGTCCGTCGTCACGGGTTCCGCGACGACACAAAACCCGCAGCCTTCGTAGAGGGGGCGGAGCGACTCTTTGCTCGTGAGCATCACGTAGGGGGCCTTGTGGAGATAAGCGTGGTGCAACGCCGTCCGCACGAGCTGGCCGGCGATCCCCTGGCCGCGGCTCTCCGGCTTCACAACGACGTAATCGATCTGCCAGTTCACCGGCGAGCTGACGAGCAGGAACCCGTCCAGGTTCCCCTCGGCGTCGCGGTGGGCGGCGACGTACCGCACGCACGGCCAGATCGCCAGGAACTTGCTCCGCGTGCGGAACTGCTCGCTGAGCAGCCCCCACACCACCTTGCACGCGAGTTCGTCCGCCAGGAACTCCTGGACGGGTAGGAACTCGCACAACTGACCGGTCTGCGGTTCGACGGGCTTGAACAGGTAATGCAACTCGGCTTCTTGGCTCATTCCCCACCTCAGTTGAGGTTTGAAGACGGGACTCGTCGTCAGGGGCGAATTCGAGGCCGACGACTGAGCTTTGTACCGAATTTTTATGCGCGATGGGAAGGGCAAGTGCCGCACGAAAACGACGAGGGGCGCGTCTGACGACACGCCCCTACGCGACTTGTCGGGAAGGCCTCTACATGCTCGGCACACGACCCTGCGGCAATTCAGACGCAACAGGAACCACCGCCGAAGACTTCGACAGTAACCCGTATTTCTTCATCTTCTTGTAAAGCGTTACCCGGCTCACGCCGAGCAATTGTGCAGCCCGTGTACGGCTGTAGGCAGCCTTCTCGAGTGCCCGAATGATGACCGTCCGCTCCGTCGTCTCGCGGTTCTGCGCCAGCGAACTCGGGTGCGGGATCGTCGCCGAATCGCCGTTCGCCGTTGGCGACTGCCGCACGATCGGCGACAGGTTCGCCACCTGCAACTCCTCGCCGGTACACGTCAGCACGGCCTGTTGGATGACGTTCTCCAGTTGCCGGATGTTGCCCGGCCACGGGAACGTCTCGATGGCCCGCATCGCGGCCGGGTGGATCGAGACGATCTTCTTGCCGAACTTCATGCTGTACCGGCCGACCATGCCGCGGACGAGCGGCCCGATGTCCTCCGGGCGTTCCCGCAGCGGCGGGAGCTGGAACGTGATGACGTGCAGCCGGTAGTAGAGGTCGCGGCGGAACGTGCCCCGCTCGACGGCGTCCGCGAGGTTCCAGTTCGTCGCCGCGATGATCCGGGCGCTACACTGGTGCGTCTCGTTGCTGCCGACCGGCTCGAACTCGCCCGTCTCGATGACCCGAAGCAGGTTCGCCTGGTGCTCGAGGCCGAGGGTGTCGATTTCGTCCAGCAACAGCGTGCCGCGACCGGCGGCGGCGAACTTGCCGACCTTGCCCGTGTCCGCCCCGGTGAACGCCCCCTTGACGTGGCCGAAGAACTCGCTGGCGATCAGGTTGCCGGACAGCGCCCCGCACCCGACGACGAGGCATCGCTCCGCGTGGCGGTCGGAGCATTCGTGGATGAGCCTCGCGAGGTGCGTCTTGCCGGTCCCGGTCTCGCCCTCGATCAGCACGGTGACGTCGTGTGCCGCCGCGATCTGGAGCTGCTCGACGAGGCCGTGCAAGGACGGCGTGAGTTCGCACAGCTTCCGGCGGATGCGCTCGGCCGTCGGCTCGTTCGCGAGGTCGGTGAACGGCGTGCCTTCCGTCAGCGTGCGGCGGACCCAGTTGTTCAGTTCCTTGATGTGCGTCGGCCACGTCCAGAGGCCGTCGAGCAGGGGCGTAGCCGGCTCCAGCCGACGGGTCATCGCGAACTCTTCGGTCTGCAGCACGCCGACGCGGGCGGGGAACTGTTGCAGGCGGATGGCGCGAACGGCCGTCTCGATGCGGTCGGCGTCCTGCGGCTCGGAGGCCAGGAAGACGATCAGCCCGTCGGTCTCCTGCGTGACTAGGTGCGGCAGGTCGTCGAACCGGACGACCGGGGCGGTCAGGAGGAACGTCTTGTGGACGTGGGTTTGGACCGACTGGCCGAACCGGTGGTCGGTGGCGACGAACAGTAGACGGCGGGCGAACGACATAACGTTCCGGTCTCCGAGCGGTCGGCGCGGTCCACGCGGGACGGCCGACGAACGCCCTTGGGCACAAGGCGTGGGTGGGTCCGCGCGGCCGGCGATTCGTGCCGACGACGGCGGGCCGAGGCTAACGGTGTCGCGCTGGGGTGTCCGTACCGGCGCACACAGACAACGGGTGATCAGACCCGAAGGTTCGCGGGGACGGGTGTGTCGGGCGATCCACAAGACCGGGGGCCGTGGGGGTGGCCGCCAGAAGGCTGTTCGCGTCCGTGACGCTGGCTGGGGTGCATCCGGTCGTTAACAGTCTTTACGCCACCAATTGGATGTGGGCAAATCGTCAGAATAAAAATCGCGACAACCCGAAAGGTTCCCACAATTTGCAGAGATTTCCATGCGCCCGGCGCGAGGATTCAACGGCGGGAGAACGTCGCCGCCCGCCCCGAACTCAATCAAGGAATGCCACGCACGATTTCAGGCCCGATCCATTGCGTGACGCGAATCGGCAGCCGCTGCCAGAGTTGAATCGCCCGCAGGTACCGCGGGTTGTCCGGCCGCATCTCGCCGAGCTGCCCGGTGCGGAGGTGGTACTGCCACGTCGCCGGGGACGGCTCCGCGCCCCACTGTTTCTTGAACTTGAACGTCGCCCCGTCGAGGGTCGAGCGGCCGAAGTCGAAGACGGCCTGCTTCCGCTCGACGGCGCGGGTCAGCAGGTGGTTGTACATCAGCATGTTCGCGCAGGTGTGGTTGAACTCCCGCAGCGAGGACGCCGTCGGCACTTCCGTGATGCCGTTCCCGTGGGTGAGCAGCGCCGCGGCCACGGCCTTGCCGTCGAGGTAGACGAGGCACAGTTCGGCCCGGCCGGGGAAGGTTTCGAGAATGCTCGCGAAAAAGCTCCGGGCGTAGATCGGCGTGCCGAGGTCCCGCATGTTGTGGCTCATGACGGAATAGAAGTCGTCGAGCCGGTCGAGGCCGCCCCACGCGACGGTGAGGTTGCTCTTCTCCCCCTTGCGGACCTGGTTTCGGACCTTCGCGTCGAGCTTCTTCCAGAGTTGCTCCGTCGTCGCCGGCAGCTTCAGCCGCATCTGCACCTTGGAAGTCATCGTCCCGTTCAAGAGCGGGTGCGGGATCGGCGTCTCGTGCCGCAGTTCGAGGTGGCGGACGTTCAGCTCGTCGGCCATCTGAATCGCGCGGTCGATGAGGACCGTCTGCACGTCCGGCGACGCGGCGACGACGCCGTTGCTGTTCAGGTACGGCAGGCTGACGAGGAACCGGCCGAACAGGATGCTGCTGACGTAGGCGAGCGGCAGGAACCCGCAGACCTGGCCGTCGGCGGTGCGGGCTTCGATCGCGTAAACGTCATGCCGGAGGCCGTCGCGGAGGACCGGCAGCCACCGCGGGTCGCGGCCGAGGCCGACCGGGCCGGCCCCGGTGGCGAACGCGGTCAGGTCTGGCAACCGCTGTTGGACCGCGGCCGCGGAATGGACCCAAACTCGGAACGGCGGCGTCATCGGGCGAATCATGGTGGGCGTCTCGGGTGTGGGTATTTGACGCTGTCAACGGTCGAGTAGTTCGTCGTAGATCGCCTTCATCTTTTCCATCCGGGCCGGGAAGCTGTACCGCGTCTCGATCGTCCGCCGGCCGGCCGTCTGGCACAGATGCCGCAGGTCGGCGTTCGTCAGCACGGCGGACACCGCGTTCGTCAGCGCGGCCTGGTCGCCGGGCGGGACGAGCAGCCCGTTGCGGCCGTCCTGGATGAGCCGCGGGATGCCGTTGATCCGCGTCGCGACGCACGGCACTTCGAGCGCCATCGCTTCGAGCAGTACGTTCGGCAACCCCTCGCGGTAGCTGCTGAGGGCGAAGCAGTCCATCGCCTCGAAGTAGGTTCGCACGTCCGACTGCCAGCCGGGGAGCCGCACGCGGTCTTGGATGCCCAACTCGCGGGCGATGCCTTCGAGCCGCGGCCGGTCGCCCCCCTCGCCGACGACGACGAGGCTCACGTCCAGCCCCTTTTTGAGCAGGTCAGCAATGGACCGGATGAGAACGTCGAACCCCTTCTCCTCCGCCAGCCGGCCGACCGCGCCGACGAGGTAGCCGGCCGTCGGCAGGCCGAGCTTCGCCTTCGCCTGATCGACGGCCAGCGTCCGGGCGTACTCTTGCGTGTCGATGGCGTTTTCGAGCAGCACGCACTTCTTCGCCGGGACGCCCGCCCGCTGGCACTCCGTCACGAGGTCGTCCGACACGCAGATGACCCGCTCGTACCGCGGCAGGCAGAACTTGTCGATCCGGTAGTACATCGGCGTCCGCGTCGTGTGGTGGACCCACCCGTGGACGGTCGTGACCAGCTTCATCGACCAGAAGCGTTTGAGAAGCAGGCCGAGGGCGTTCGTCTTGTAGTCGTGGCCGTGCCAGATGGCGACCCGCTCGCGGCGGCACACGTCGAGGAGGCCGGACACGACCCGCCAGTCGAGCGGCCCGCGGTCCGGGATCGACACGAGCGGGGCGCGATACCGCTGGGCCTTGCGGATGATCTCGGCGTAGCCGGGGTCGCCGGGCGGGTGGAGGTAGCCGCAGACCATCTTGTACCCGAGCGGGTCGAGGAACCGCGGCGAGTTGAGGATCGTCTTGTCCGGCCCGCCGCCGGACCCGGTGACGACGCGGGTGTCGAACACGACCGGCGGCCGCGCGTCAAGCTTGCGACGGGCCACGGGGGTTCTCTTCGGCTCGGCAACGAGGGTCATAAAGGCGATCTCGGGTCTAATCTTGTCCTGGGACCGCGGGCGTCCCGCCCGCCCACCTTCCCGGCTCCGGGGACCGGCCTTTCGCGGCTGGGGCCGTGGCGGGCGGGACGCCCGCGATCCCAGGTTTCAAACTTCTCAACGGCTGAGCACGACGACCGGTTCCGGGGTGCGGGCGGTCTCGCACGCCGCGGCGATCTTCTGAATCAGCGGGTCCAGGCAGCGGTCCCAGTGGTGGTGGTCCTCGACGAACCGCCGCCCCTCGCGGCCGAGGCGGTCGCGGAGGGCGGCGTCGCCGAGTAGTTCCACGACGGCGTTCGCCCACTCGTCGGGGGTCGTCGCCTTGAGCAGGTCGCGGCCCGGCTCGGCCTTCAGCGCCGCGAGGGCAGGGGGGGCTACGACCGTCGCCTTCCCCAGCGCGAGCGCTTCCAGCACCTTGTTCTGCAACCCGCGGGACAGCCGCATCGGCACGACGGCGACCGCCGCTTCCGCCAAGTGTGGCCGCACGTCCGGGACCTGGCCGATCAGCCGCACGCCGGGGAGGGCCGCGAGCTTCTGCACCTCCGGCGTCGGCTTGCGGCCGATCAGCCAGAACTCGGCGTCCGGCCGTTTCGCGCGGATCAGCGGCCACACGGCGGTCGCGAACCAGACGGCCGCGTCCACGTTCGGCAGGTAGTCGAGCGCCCCGACGAACGCCGCCGCAGGTTTCGTCGGCGCGGCGGTCGGGCGGAAGTAGTCCAGGTCCACGCCGTTGGTCGCGACGGTCGCGGCCCCGGCCCCGGCGACCTCGTCGAAGATGTCCGCCTCGGCCCGGCTGACGAGCGTGGCCGCCTTCGCCCACGTCGGCAGTGCGGCCTCCAGCTTCCGCACGCGGGAGCCTTCCAACCGGAACAGCAGCGACTTCGGGAACGGCTTGGACGCCGCGAAGTCCTGCCACTTCCGGCTGTCCACGTCCACCACGTCCACGAACGCCGGGACGCCGCGAAGGGCCGGCCGTCGCAGGTACGGGATCAGGCTCGTGGCCGAAACCGCGGTCGCGGCGAACGGCGTTGCCGCGTGCCACGCCTCGGCGGTGCGGGCCAGTTCCTTCGAGAAAAACGCGCCTTCGGACAGGCTGCCGCCGGTCAGGAAGGACACGCCCGCCCCGGCGAGGCGGCCGAACTTCGTCGTGGGGATGATCGCCACCCGCTCGCACAATTCGCCGAGCGTCCGCCGCGTCCCGTCGCTGACCGGCTCGTCGGCGAGGCAGCCGAGGCTGACGCGGAACCGTGCGGCCAGTTGCCGCAGTAGGTGGAAGTTCCGGATGCGGTCCCCCTTGTCCGGCGGGAACGGCACGCGGTGCGTCAGGTAGAGTACGCGCGGGGACATATCGTCTCGGCCCCGGACCGGTCCGGGGTGGGCTGCCCGTTCGCGACCGGCCGGTCACTCAGACGGGTTGAAAGTTCGGCTCGACTTCGACGGCGGGGGTGAGCTTGCTGGAAAACACCTCCGCCACCGTGTCGCGGTGGGGGAGGAAGAACAGCCGCCGCAACCACCGCGGCTTCATGCCGGCCGCCTTGAGGACCGTCGCGGCCAACAGCCGCACGTCCAGCCAAAGGCTGTAGTTCTCGATGTAATAGAGGTCGTACACGACCTTGTGGCGAACGCTGTTCACGTCCTCGTCCGCCGGGAGCTGGACCTGGGCCAGCCCCGTCACGCCCGGCTTCACCAGCAGCCGGTGGCGGTAGCCGGGGACGTGCCGCTCCAATTCCAACTTGTCCACGATCGTCTTCCGCTCCGGCCGCGGCCCGACGAGACTCATTTGAAGCATCAGCACGTTGAACAGTTGCGGCAACTCGTCCAGGTGCGTCTTGCGGAGGAACTTGCCGAACCCGGTGATCCGCATGTCCCCCTTCGTGGACCACGCCGCGCCGCCGGTCGTCAGCTCGATGTTGTGCGTCATCGTGCGGAGCTTGATGATCCAGTATTCGCGCCCGCCGCGGCCCATCCGGGATTGCAGGTAGAACCCCGGCCCCGGCGAGGTCAACTTCACCAGCGCCCAGCAGGCGGCGATGACCGGCAGCGCCGGGACGAGCAGCACGGCCGCGGCCGTCCAGTCGAAGAACGTCTTCGTGGCCGAGTACCACGTCGCCGCCGGGGCGACCGGCACCACGGCGGTTGGGTCCACGGCCTCGACCGCCGGCCAGGCGGCCGCCCGGCGGCACGGGTCGTCGGGTTGCGGCGTCACGTCCATGTGCGTCCTCGGGGCGAGTGGGTCAAGGTACGTCCGCTCCAAAGTTACTTCGGTCCCAAATTCTCTTGCACGGCCGGGAAGAACGCGGCCAGGAATTCCTCGGTCGGGTCGGCGGCGGTCGGGTTCGTCGCCAGGGCGTTCAGCCGCCGGGAGACGTACACCTTGTACAGCACCGGCTGCCGCACGAACTCGTACCGGGCGTCGTCGGACGCGACCCAGACGCCGTCGAGCGTCCACGCCCAGTTCACCTGGAGGGAGACGGCCGGGAACGTGTCCGTGTCGAACCGGGCCGACCAATAGCCACTTTTGCCCTTCGGCGTTGCTTCCGCGAGTTCTTTCTTCGCCGGCGAGCCGACCGGCCGGTAGCCGGACCCGGCGTAGCAGCGGTTCGGGTCGTGTGCCCCGATCTCGGTGGCCGGTCCCGCGAGCACTACGACGGAAAACACCTCGTTGGTTTTCGGGTTCCGGTACGCCCGCGAGGTCACCGCGAACGCCCCGGTCCGCTCCAGTTGCCGCGGGTCGTTCGGGAGCGTCTCGCCCTTCCAGTCGCCGACCGCGTTGGGGATGGCGTCCAGCTTCGCCTGCGTCTCCTGGATCGTGGCCTCGTCCGCCCGGCCGGTCGAGTTCCGCAACTCGAACCCGCCGGCCGCGCACAGGGCCAGAATCGCGACGCCGATCACCGCTCCCCGCATGCCGTCCTCCGTTACGCGGGCAACTGCTTGACGTAGTTGTACCCGTAGGCGTGGATGTCCGTCTTGATGCCGTTCACCACCGCGCCGAGCAGCGGGATGTTCAGTTGCGACAGCCGCTCAGATGCGTTCAGCACCTTCGGCAGCTGGCTGATGTCTTGCAGGATCGAGATCAGCACGCCGTCCACGTGCTGGCCGATGAGCAGCGAATCGGCGACCGGCAGCACCGGGCAGGAGTCCACGACGATGAAGTCGAACTGCCCGCGGAGCCGGTTGAACAGCGATTCGAGCTGGTGGCCCTGTGCGAGTGCCGCGATGACGCGGTTGGAACACTGCCCGGCCGGGATGACCCAGAGGTTCGGCACGGTCGTCGCCTGCACCGCGTCGCTCACGTCCAGCTCGGACAGCAGGATTTCGGAGCAGCCCGGCGCGAGCGGCAGGTCGAACAGGCGGTGCATCGACGGGTTGCGGAGGTCGCAGTCCACGATGAGCGTCCGCAGGCCGGCGGTCGCCATGCTCGTCGCGAGCTGGCTGGAGAGCGAGGTCTTCCCCTCGCCCTGCATGGCGCTCGTGACCATAATGACCTGCATGTTGTGCGTCTTCGCCGCGTGCAGGAGCATCGTCCGCGTGCTGTTCACGGACTCGTTGAGGATGAACCGCCAGTTCTGGTTGGCATCCGCCTCGCCGGTCTTGATGCTCTGCCGGGTCGGGAAGGCCGGGATCGTGCCGACGACCCGCATGCCGATCTCGTTGACGACCTGATCGACGCTGTCCACCCGCCGGGTCCGCCACTCGAGGAACGCGACGAGGACGACGACGGCGAGGAACGCGGCGGCCCCGACCATCGCGCTGTACAGCATCTTCTGCCGCTGGTTGTGGTTGTACATGATGACCGCGGTCTCGCGGACCTTGATCCGCCCGGTCGCGTCCGCCCACAATTTCAATTCTTCGATCTGCCGGTCGAGGTTCTGGAGCTGCTCGACGGTCGGCTTCAACCGCTCGTACTGGGCGGCGACCTTCATCGACTCCTTGTTCAGCCGAACGAGGTCCGCCTCCAATCCTTCCAGGGCGCTCGCGTACTTGGCGACGTTGGACGCCAGGCCGCTGCGCTCCTCCCGCTCCTTCTGAAGCCCCTTCTCGATCTCGTCGCGGCGGTCCGCCCGGAGCTTCTTCTCCACGTCCGGCCGCCGCTGCGCGGTCAGCGCCGTCCGCTTCTCCTTGAGCAGCTTGATGTCGTTCAACAGCCCCGTCAGCTTCGGGTGTTCCTTGTTCACGTAGAGCTGGAAGTTTGAATCGTACTTCAACTGCGTCGCGTCGATCTCGGCTTGAATCGCGAGGAGAAACGTGTCCTTCTCGCGGATCAGCACGGCCTCGATTTCCTCGTCCGAGTACCGCTTCTTGGCGATGAAATCCAGTTCGATCTTGGCGTCCGCCTCCTTCTTGTCGATGGCCGCGAGCCGCACCTCGGCGGTCTGCTTCTCGACCTTGATCCGGCGGATGTCTTGCGTGCAGTTCTCGACCTGCGCCCGCAGGATGTCCGGCGTCTGCGGGGCGTTGACGTTGCTGCCGAGCTTGCTGTTGTAGAGTTGCTCGTCGAGGTCCTTCATGAGCCGCTGGCGGGCCGTGACGAGCTTGTCCTTGTGCTTTTCCCGGTCCTTGTTGAGTTCGGACGCCGACTCGCTGCTGAACATCACGATCAGCACGTCGAGGACCTTCTTCAGTTCCTCCGGCTTGTCGCCGTTCATCAGCACGGCCATCAGGTCCGGGGCGTCCCACCGCAGGCGGATGTTGTCCTCGATCACCTTCGCCGGGTCTTCCGACCCGGTGATGAACTCGACGCGGGCCAACTCCGGGCTTTGCGCGACGCGGTTCAGGAGCGTCCGCGTCTTGATGAGGACCATCTGGTTCTGCTTGAACGACTCGTGCCCGTCGTCGGACGACGCCGCGCCGGGCAGGACGCCCATGCGGTTCGGGGTGATTTCGAGCAGCGCCTTGACCTGGTGCTTGCCCTGCGGGGCGGCGATCCAGAGCGCCACGGCCGCGGCGGCGGCGACGAGCAGCCCGAGGAAGCTGGCCAACACCCATCGCCGCTTGAAGGCGTTGAGCAGGCCGATGAACGTCGGCACGTTCCGGGCGGCCGGCGGCGGCGGGAGGACGACGTTGTGGTGCGGCGCGCCGTAGGGGCCGGTCGGGACCGAGTACGTCGGGGGGGCATACGGGGCCAGGGCCGCGCTCGCCGACTGATCGCTGTCACCGGGACGACGCATTACACAGCTCCTGACGGTCGCTTCGAGAACACGAACCAAATCCGGCCGTCGGGAAGCCATCGCGGAGAACGGAACGAATCGAGGGGCCGTTCAGTTCTCGCCTCAGACTGATTTCTCAGCCCACGACGGATTGCACGTCTTATGCCGGATCGACGGGTTACACCGCCCGAGAGTTTGCCATGACTGAATTCCCCGTGGTATTTACGTCATTTCAAACGGTTTTTTTCGTCCCGCTGGGCGCGGACGAAACGGGCGAGGGCTGCCGAGATTTCGGACAGACCTGGTAACTTTCCTACATTCCGATGCAATTCGTTAACTTCGTGTAAACTTTCGACCGGGCCCCAACGGCTTTGACCAGCATAGTTCACACTTCGGCCGCAGGCGAAGGGGCGGGGGCCGCGGCACGCAGGCTGATTTTACACAATTCGGGTGGGGATGACCGTAACGGTCGTTTTAGTTGTACCGGGTAGCTGGGAATGACGATGAAACGGGGGAACCACGGGCGGCCGCGCGGTTGGCGCGGCCCGTTCGGGGACGTGTTGCCGTCGCTCAGGAGGAACGTCGAATGTTCCGGTCCCGGCCCTTACATCGGTTGACGTTGGCGGTGGCGGCGGTGGCGGCGGGCCTCGCCGGGGCCGGGTGTCATTCGGCCCCGAAGAAGCCCGTCGAGGCTATCCCCGACCTGCGGCTGCCGAAGGAACTCGACAAGGTGACGCACCCGACGTACACGGTCGAGTCCCCGGACATCCTGCTCATCGAATCGACCCGCACGATCCCGCTGCCGCCGTACAAGGTGCAGCCGCTCGACGCACTCTTGCTCGTCGGGAAGGACGACAGCCCGGACGAGCCGATCAAGGGCATTTACCCCGTGGAGCCGGACGGCACGATCAACCTCGGCGAGACCTACGGCGGCAAGCACCAGGTCGCGGACCTGACCACGCAGGAGATCGAGAAGAAGATGACCGCGGACTTGCGGAAGATCTTCAAGACGATCTCCGTGAGCGTCTCGCTGGCGTCGTCCGGCCGCGGCGTGCAGCAGATCGCCGGGCAGCACCTCGTCCGCCCGGACGGGACGGTCGGCCTCGGCGTGTACGGCAGCGTGTACGTCGCCGGCATGTCGCTCGTGCAGGCGAAGCAAGCGATCGAAACGCACCTGTCGAAGTTCCTGTACCGGCCCGAGGTGAGCGTGGACGTGTACTCGTACAACTCGAAGTGGTACTACGTCATCACCGACTTCGCCGGCAGCGGCGAGCAGGTCGTCCGGCTGCCGGCGACCGGGAACGAGACGGTCCTCGACGCCATCTCGCAGGTCGGCGGGCTGTCGGCCGTGTCGTCGAAGAAGCTCTGGATCGCCCGTCCGGCCCCGTCCGGCGTGGACGACCAGATTCTGCCGGTGGACTGGAAGGCGATCACCCGCCGCGGGAAGACGTGTACCAACTACCAGGTGCTGCCCGGCGACCGGGTTTTCGTGATGGGCCAGCCGCTGACGAAGTTCGACACGTACTTCGGCCGCGTCCTCGCCCCGGCGGAACGGGCGTTCGGGTTCACCCTGCTCGGGGCGACGACCGTGCAGCAGGTGCAGGGGCAAGGCGGCCTCTTCGGCAACAACAACTAGGGTTGTAGCGGTCGCGCGGGTCGGACCGCCGCCGGCCGACGAATCTGAAAACCCCCGACGGCCGCGAACTCCACCCGCGAGTTCGCGGCCGTCGATGCTTTCCCGGCACGAGTCGCGGACGACCCCGGTTGACGGCCGACTGCCGCGAGGTAGCCTGACCGATGCCGCCCGGTTCGCCCGCGACTCGGAGGGAAGCGATGACCAGTACCCCGCGATACGCCCTTGCCGCGACGATCCTGCTGTTGGGTTCCGCCGGCGCGTGGGCGCAGCCGCAGCCCGCGATGGGGCCGGCGCGGTCGCCGTCGTTCAGCCCGTACTTGAACCTGCTCAGCCGCGGGGCGACGCCGGCCGTGAACTACTTCGGCATCATCCGCCCCGGCCAGCAACTGGCGCAGCAGCAGACGGCGCTCCAGCAGCAGCTCGCCCAGACGAACCAGACGCTGAACTCGGCGGCGACGGGGGCGGCGAACGACACGCTCTTCACCGGCCGCGGGGCGACGTTCGGCTTCTACTCGCACTACTTCAACAACAGCCCGGCCGCCGGCGGCGGCCTCGGCGGGTTTGCCGGCGGTTCCCGCGCCAGCGGCGGGTTCGCCGGCGGCGGCGGGGCGATGTCCGCGTTCGGTCGCCCCAACGCGAACACCGGTCAGGCCCCGCGGGGCGGGAACCGACCCGCCGCCCGCGGGGCCGGCGGCGTCGGGGGCGTCCGCAGATAAGTCTCGATCCCGTTGCGAAAGGATTCGACCATGCTCCGTCACACCCTCGCCGCGGTCGCGGCGACCCTGGCCCTGACCCTTTCCGCGACGGCCGGGGACAAGGGGCCGCGGTACGTCCTCGGCCCGTCGAAGCTGCCGAAGTCGTACCCGATCTTTGAACACAAGTTCATCAAGGGCATCCCCGGCCCGACGGTCTCGTGCAACGGCGGCAGCTGCTTCGGCTACCACCACACGCAGTGGCGGTCGTGGGCGGAGGCGTGCAACGAGCCGCAGAGCGTGATCGTGGACGCCGGGTCGCCGGCGACGACGATGCCGCCGGCGACGCCGATGCCGCCGGCCGCGAACGGCAACGGGAACGGGACGCCCAAGGCCGAACCGAAGAAGGCCGACCCGCCGAAGGCCGAGCAACCGAAGAAGGAAAACACGTCGATCCCGCTGCCAGCCCCGCAGAAGTTGCCGGCCCCCGCGGCGAAGCCGGTGACGAACTTCGAGATCGTCATCCCGGCCCCGGCGGTCCCGGCCAACGTCGTGAAGCCGACCGGCTTCGCCCCGACGCTCATCGTGCCGGTCCCGTCCAAGTGAAGTCGGCCGGACACCGGCGACCGTTCTCGTAGAAAAGAATCGCGCGAGGGCCGGCCCTCGCGCGGTTCTTTTTTTGTCGTCCGGACATCGGGGGCGTGATGGCGAAGCTCAGCGTCGTGACCGGCGGGGCCGGGTTCATTGGGTCGCACGTGGTGGAGGAACTGACCCGCCTCGGCCGGCCGGTGCGGGTGTTCGACAACTTCAGCACCGGGCTGCGGGAGAACTTCGCGCACCTGCCGACGAAGCCGAAAATCGTCGAAGGCTCGCTCGCCGACTACGCGGCGGTCGAGGCGGCCGTCGCCGGGGCGGACGTGGTGTTCCACCTCGGGGCGATGGCGTCGGTCGCGAAGAGCCTGGAGCAGCCGCTGGAGTGCCACGCCGTCTGCGCGACGGGGACGCTGAACGTGCTGGAGGCGGCCCGCAAGCACAAGGTCCGGCGGGTGGTGTACGCGGCGAGTTCCAGCGCCTACGGCGGCGCGGACGACCCGAACGGGCAGGACGAGGCGACGCCGCTTCAGACCCTCTCGCCCTACGCGGCGGCGAAGCTGGCGGGCGAGCTGTACCTCCAGGCGTTCGCGGCGAGCTACGGGCTGGAGACGGTCCGGCTGCGGTTCTTCAACATCTTCGGCCCGCGGCAGCGGGCGGACAGCCCGTACAGCGGCGTCATCGCGATCTTCATCGCGGCGATCAGCGGTGGCCGCGTGCCGTCGGTCCACGGCGACGGCGGCCAATCGCGGGACTTCACCTACGTGGCGAACGCCGTGCAAGCGGTGCTGAAGGCGTCCGAAGCGCCGGGCGTGTCCGGCCGCGTCTACAACGTCGGCACGGGCAAGAGCGTGTCCGTGTTGGAACTGGTTTCGGCACTGAACAAGTTGCTCGGCACGAGCGTGACGCCGACGCACGGCCCGGCCCGCGTCGGCGACGTGCGGTTCTCGAAGGCGAAGATCGACGCGATCCGAGCCGACCTCGGCTACGAGCCGACGGTGAGCTTCGAGGAAGGGCTGCGCCACACACTGGAGTGGTACAAGACGATCAGTTGACGTTGATTTGTAGGGCGGGTCAAGGCTTTGCGCCGACCCGCCGGGGTTACTGTCACCGACGGCGGGTCGGCGCAAAGCCTTGACCCGCCCTACAAGATCCGCCGCCGCACCGGCGTGTCGGCGCAATTCCTTGACCCGCCCTACGGTTTACTCCGGCCCGTACAGCCGCTCGTAGGCCGGCCACTCGAGCGGGTGGAGCATCGCCTTCTTCAGGCCGCGGTCGCGGGCGGATTCGAGCCAGTTCCGCTTCTGCTCGCCGTCGTCCAGCTTCTCGGCCGCGAGCGCCGCGTGGAAGTCGTACACCGGCTTCGGATCGACGAACCGCGCGGCCGTCAGGTCGGCGAGCGCCTCCCGCGGCTTGCCGGACGCGGTCGCGGCCATCGCCCGCGTGTCGAGCAGCGTGCTCTGCGGCCCGGCGAGCGCGACGGCCTTGTTCATCAGTTCGAGCGCCCGCGCCCCGTCCTTGTTGTGCAGTACCAACAACGACGCGAGGTTGTTCATTGCGAGGACCTGCTTCCCGTCGAGGGCCAGCAGCCGCTCGTAGGCCCGGATCGCGTCGTCGTACTTCCCCTGGGCGTCGAGGATCGCGGCCTCCGCGGCCGCCACAACCGCGTCTTTCGGGTTGGTCTTCGCGCGGCCCACGATCCACGCGGCGGCCTCGCCGACGGCGCGGTCCCAGGCCGCCAACTCTGCGGCGGGGACGGCGGCGCGGTGCCGCGTCGCGACGGCTACCTTCAACAGCTGAATCTTCTGAGGGGCGGCCTTCTCGTCGAGCTTCCACGCCGTTTCGATTGCTTTCAACTGCTGGCGGCTCTCGACGAGGAACAGCACGAGGGGCGTGAATCGAAGGGGCGACCGCGACGTTTCGACGGCGTTGCGGAACACCGCCTCCGCCTCCGTGAGGCAGCCGATCTCGGTCAGCAGCGGGCCGACGACTTGCAGCCGGAAGCCATCGTCGGCGGTCTTCGCGAACGCATCGACGAGGGCCGCGGCCCGCGGCTTGTCCCCCTGCTTGGCGACGAGCCGCGCCTCCTCCGCCGTCGCGTCCCAACTCTTCGGCAGCACCGCCTTAATGCGCTCCAGCGTCGTCCGGGCCGCGTCGAGGCGGCCGAGCTTCACCTGCACCTGGTGCAAGAGAATCAGGTGTGCCGGGCGTGCCGTCGGCGACTTCGTAGCTTCTTTCAGGTCGGTCTCGGCCGCCTGGTTGCGGCCTTCCTGCACGAACAGGAGCGCCCGCTGGACTGCCTCCTCCGGCGTCAGCGGGTCGCGGGCGGCGGACTTCTCCAGCAGAAGGTGTGCCTCGACCCGGCGGAACGGGTCGCGGGCCAGGACGAACGCCTTCGCCCGCACGTCCGCCGGATGCTCGCCAGCCTTCAGGTTCTCGTCGAGCAGCGCGAGGGCCGATTCGATCTGGGCGTGCCCGTTCGGGCCGACGACCTTGCCGGCCGCGAGGTTCCGCCGGGCCGTTCGCTTGAGGTCGTCGGAAGCGTTGGACGCGAGGACGGCCTCGCACTTCGCGTCGGCGTCCGGGTGGCGGCCGACCTTGCGGTAGAGTTCGGCCAGCGCGATCAGTAGTAGGCCGTCGTTCGGGTGTGACCGGAGGCCGGTGAGGTACGCCTTCTCCGCGCCGGCGATGTCGCCGACGAGTTCGTGGCAGAACCCGACGGCCTGCGGGACGGCGGCCTTGTTCGGCAGCTTATCCCCCGCGGCGGCGAGGGCAGGGCCGACCTTTTCGAGCGTCTGCCGCGCGGCGGCGAGGTCGCCGGCCAGCACCTGGGCCTGCACGAGCGCGACCCACGCTTCCGGCAGGTACGGGCCGTGCTGCGTCGCCTTCGCGAAGGCCGTCACCGCGTCGGCCTTGTTCCCGTTGAGAAGGAACCAGTTGCCGCGGAAGAGTTGCTCCTTCGGGTCGGTCGAATCTTCCGTCCGCCGGACGATGTCGCGGCTGCGGTCGCCGCCCAGCCCGGCCGACGCTTCGAGCAGCGAGAGCGTTTGCCGCAGGTCCGTCGGTAGGCCGACGACCCGCTCGCGGTCGTCGAGCAGCTTCCGCGCCTCGTCCCGCCGCGAGCGGGAGAGCAGCACTTCGACCAACTTGCGGACCAACGTTTCGTCGCGGTCGCCGAGTTCGTAGGCCCGGCGGTAGTTGAGGATGGCCCCGTCCGTGTCGTTCGTGAAGTGCGCCAGGTCGCCGAGCAGGGCGTGGGGCCGCGACCAGCTTTCTCGCTTCTTGACGATGTCCTGAAGTTGAGCGCGAAGCCGTACCGCCTGGGCCGGCGTCGGCTTGTCCGTCTTCGCGAGTTCGCTCATGACCTGGGCGAAGAGGAAGATCGGCCCGCCGTCGCCGTCGAGCTTCTTCAGTCCCGCGATCACACCGTCGGCTTCCGCGAGCCGCTTCGTTTGAAGGTAAATCTGCGTCAGCGTCGTTCGCGAAGTCAGGTCGAACGGCCGGGCCGTCGCGACCCGCTTCGCGAGATCGACCGCCTCGGCCGGCTGGCCGAGTTGAATCAGGAGGTTGGCGACGCCGAGCGCCAACTCGTGCCGGTCCGCGGGCGAGAACTTCTCGTCGCCGTCGGCGAGGCCGCGGACCGCCTTCGCGTCCCGGCTCGTGCGGGCCAGCAGGTTCGCCCGCGCGAGGCGGAACGACACGGCGTCCCCGACCTCCTTCTCGGCCGCGGCGAGTACGTCGAGCGCTTCTTTGGGGTCGCGGCGGGCGACCAACTCCGCGAGCGCGACGCGGACGGTCGGCGCGTCGGCGGCGCGGCCGGCGAGGTCGCGGAGCATCTTCTCGGCGTCGGCCGGCTGCCCCTTCGCGGCGACGGCCTGGGCGCGGAGCATCTCGACGCCGACGGGGTACGGCGGCTTGCCGAGGCTCGCCTCGAACTCGGCCCACCGCCGCGTGTCCGCCGGCTTGTTGGCCTGCTCCAGGAACTTCGCGTTCACCAGAGCTAGCCGCGCGGCCGGGATCGCGTCGGCGTGTTCCCGCAAGATCGGCTCGGCGTCGGACAGGCGGTTCAACCGCAAGAGCGTGTCCGCCTTACCGAGCTGTGCCGGCACGAGCCGCGGGTTAGCGACTGCGGCCTTCGCGTAGGCTTCGAGCGTCCGCTCCGGGTTGTTCGCGAGCATCTGACATTGGGCGACGTAGAACTGTGCCTTCGCGTAGTGGGCCGGGAACCGCTCGAAGAACTCCAGGCACGCCGTCAGCGCGGTTAGCGCGGCCGGCCAGTTCCCTTCGGCCAAGAACAGCCGGCCGGTCAGGTAGTCGTAGACGGGGCGGAACGGCTCCTTCCCCTTGTAGCGCTTCTCGACCTCGCGGCGGGCCAGGTCGAGTTCGCCGTTGTCGATGATCGCGTCGAGCAACTCGATCGTGTGCGGGTCGTTGTTGTTCGCCACCTCGATCGCCTTCTTCAGTTCCTCCTGCGCCTTCGCCGCGTCCTTCAACCGGTCGAGCGTCTTGTAGTACGCGGTCCGCAGCCGGGCGTCGTCCGGGTTCGCGCCGATGGCCCGCGACAACACCTCGCGGGCGGACGCGTGCTGCTTCTCTTGCGTGAAGTGTTCCGCCAGCAGCAGGCTGAACTCGACGTGTTGGTGCGGGTCGCTCGCCTCCCGCGACGCGGCGAGCAGTTCCTTCCGCGCGGCCTCGGCTTCGCCCTTGTCGAACAGGTGGCGGACGCGGATGACGCGGGCCGTGATGTCGTTCGGCAGGTCTTTCGCCATCTGGTCGAGGATGCGGTCGGCTTCTTCGGCCGCGTTCTGCTCGTTCTCCTTCCGGATCACGTCCGCGAGGCGGCGGTACACGTCCGGCGACGCCTTCTTCGCGGTGATGAGCCGCTTCAAGATCGCGCTGCCGTCGGCGGTCCTGCCGAGGCGGAACTCGCACGCGGCGAGTTGTTCGAGCAGGCCCGAGTCGTCCGGCGTGCCGGTCGTCGGGTCGAGGAGTTGTTCGAGGTGGTGCTTCGCGCTGCTGTAGACCTGGTAGTTCATGTAAAGTTTGACGAGCTTCTTCCGCTCCTCGGCCCGGTTCGGGGCGGTCAGCATCATCCGCTCGTAGCAGTCGATGAGCGCCCTCTTCGCCTTCGGATTCTGGTCCCCCTCCAGCACGCCGGCGTATTCGGCGAGGGCGTCTACGTCTCTGGGCTGAAAATTGAGGTATGTTTCGTAAAGTAGGAGGGCGTCGCCGCGGTTCTGATCTTGGCGCGCCTCCCGCGCTTGGGCGAGCATCTGAGCCGCGTTCCGACGGACTTGATACTTGTTCGCCCCGTAGGCGAGGCCGCCGAACAGGGCGAGGGCCGCCACGAGGACGATGGTGCGTTTCGTGTTGATTTGCCGGGGCGTGTGCCGCATCTTCACGAATCGTCTCCGCCGGTGCGAGTTTAAGAACAACGGTCGGGACGATTTTAGCAGATAATCCGCCGCGAAAAGTTGGGTCAGTCAAATGGAAATCATGACCTATCCTGGCACAGTACCGTCAGCGAGGTTTCCGGTGGACGAACCCGCGCCCGCGTCCTTCATCCTGAGCTTCGATGTTGAGGAGCACCACCGCATCGAGGCGGCGGTCGGGCTGAACTGTTCCCCGGCACTGAAGGCGACCTACGCCGGGCGGATGGAGGAAACGACGCGGAAACTGCTCGACCTGCTCGGGGCGACGGGGACGCGGGCGACGTTCTACATCGTCGGGCAGATCGCGGAGACGCACCCGCAACTGGTGCGGGCCGTGGCCGACGCCGGGCACGAGGTCGGCACGCACAGCTACGACCACCAGCGGGTCCACCGGTTCACGCCGGACACGTTCGCCGAAGACCTCCGGGTCAGCAAGGACAAGCTCGAACAGGCGACCGGGCAGCCGGTCCACGGCTACCGCGCCCCGACGTTCAGCGTCGTGCGGAAGACGGCGTGGGCGGTGGACGTGCTGGCGAAGGTCGGGCTGAAGTACGACTCGTCGATCTTCCCGGTGCGGCACGACCGGTACGGCATCCCGACCGCCCCGCGGACGCCGTTCATCGCCGTCGGCAAGGAGCGGGAAATCCTCGAACTTCCGCCGGCCACGTACCGGGTGTTCGGGCAGAACCTGCCGGTCGCGGGGGGCGGGTACTTTCGGCTGTTCCCGCTGAAGGTGATGAAGGCGGGGTTGTCGCAGTTGGAGCGAACGACCTCGCCGGCCGTCGGGATGCTCTACTTCCACCCGTGGGAGTTCGACGACGGGCAGCCGAAGCTGCCGCTCGGTAAGGTGTCGAAGTGGCGAACCTACGTCGGGATTGGAAAGAGCTTCGCCCGGCTCGACCAGCTCCTACGGGAGTACCGGTTCCGCCGGGCGATTGATGTCGTCAACGACCTGAACGCGATTCGCGAAACGCTTCCGCGGTTCCACGTCAACGAGTAATTACTCGCCCTTCGCTTCATCCTTCTTCCGACGGCGGGCCACCCCGGCGACCACGGCGAGGCCAATCGCGGCGGTCACGAGCGTGGCCGGTTCCGGCACGACGGCCGGCTTGTTCACGACCGGCGGCACGGGCGGGACCGGGGGCACGGGCGGGACCGGCGGCGGGACGAACGGCGGCGGCGGTACCGGCGGGACGACCGGCGGCACGATCACCGGCGGCGGCGACACCGGCGGGACCGTCACCACGACCTTGTCCTTGCCGTTCGGGACCGGCGGGAAGAACCCGTCGGCCGGCTGCGAGCAAATCGTGAACGCGGCCGCCCCGAAGACCCCGGCCGGGACGATCGACCGGACCAACGTGTTCCATTGCACGACCATGGCTAGGCCCCCGATACGAAAGCAGGTCCGCGTGTTGCGGAATGTATCGGCGGTGTCAGGGTAGGCACTTTAGCAGTCTCTCCAGGTTACGGGCACTCTCCGGGTTCTTCCGACCCGCCGGGCTTTGCGGGTCCCGCCGGTTGCCGAGCTAACGCACGTCGTTCCCGGCCGTCGGACGCTCGGGGGAAACAAGATCGACTGTGGCCCCGCGGGAAAACAGTCGAACGAGTTAAATGACGCGATCCGCCAGGGACTCGGCGGAACGGCACGGGGCGGGGCTATAGACGGCCCGGTTTCGACCGTCAAGATGGGTTGCGGCCGTCCCCCTCGGTCCGCGCCGTCGTGTCAGGAGGACCATCACCATGCGCCGCCTGCTGGCCGCGGGGCTCGGATTCACCGCCTTTCACGCCACCGTGTACGCCCAACCCCCTGGGTCGGCCGCGCCCCGGTCCCCGGTCCGCATTTCCGCCGCCCGCGCGGCCGACGAGCCGTCGGTCATCGTCCGGGCGCAGGCGGGCGGGAACCTGCCGCTGCCGCCGATGGGCAGCCCGATGCCGATGCCCATGCCGGGCGGCCAGCCGCCGATGCCCATGCCGATGGGGGCCGCGCCGATGCAGCTCGGGATGCCGAGGCCGCTCGGCCAGGGGCCGTCCATCCGCGAGGTGAACCCGCAACCGGGCGCGACGCTCGGCCCGGCCGTCGGGATGCCGGCGGAAATGCCGCACCCGACATACGTGCCGTCGCCGTACAGCATGGTCCCCGCCCCGGACCTGGACGCGCCGCTGTTCGGCGGCTCCAACTCGCCGCGGTGCGGCCCCGGCGGCTGCGCCCCCGGCGTGCCCACCTTCGGCCGCCTCCTCGCGCCGTACGACGGCGACCCGCACCGGTGGTGGCTGTCCGCCGAGTACCTCGCGTGGTTCACGAAGAGCGCCGACTTCCCGGCCCTCGTCACGACCAGCTCGCCCGCGTCGGCCGGGATTCTCGGCAACGCGGACACCCGCGTGCTGCTCGGCAACGGCACGTTCGGCGACACGTTCCACAGCGGCGCGCGGTTCGCCGTCGGCCGCTACTTCGGGTGCGACCAGCGGTGGGCCATCGACGGCAGCGTCTTCTTCCTCGACGAGAGCAGCACCACGTTCCGGGCGAACAGCACCGAGTTCCCGGTCCTCGCCCGGCCGTTCACGAACCTGAACCAGAACATCCCGTTCTCGGAACTCATCACGTCCCCCGGCCTGTCTACCGGGTCGGCGACGGTGACCTTTAACACGGAACTGTGGGGCGCGGACTTGAATATCCGTCGCCGACTGGCCGGGAACGCATGCTCGCGGCTGGACCTGATCGGCGGGTTCAAGTACGTGAGCCTGTCGGAAGACCTGCGAATCGTCGAGTCGTTCACCCGCACGGCCGACTCGGACATGACGATCGGCGTGCCGGAGGCCGTGTCCGGGACGGTGTTCGACAGCTTCCGGACGGAAAACCACTTCTACGGCGGCACGGTCGGGCTGTCCGGCGAGCGCCGCCGCGGCCGGTGGTTCACGAACCTGACCGGCAAGGTGTCGATGGGCACGATGGAGCAGCAAGTCATCATCGACGGCGGGCAGACGATCGCGCTGAGCAACGGGACGACGGCCACGGCCGTCGGCGGGCTGCTCGCCGTGCCCGGCGGGAACATCGGGTCGTTCAGCCGCAGCCGGTTCGCGGTCGTGCCGGAGGTCGGGTTCAACATCGGGTACCAGATCACGCCGCACTGCCGGTTCTTCGTCGGGTACAACTTCCTGTACCTGAGCAACGTGCTGCGGCCGGGCGACCAGATCGACACGGACATCGACATCACCCGCATCCCGAACTTCCCGGTGGAAGGCGTGACGCGGCTGCCGATCGCGAAGCCGACGGTCCCGTTCCGGGACCGTGACTTCTTCGCCCAGGGGGTGAACGTCGGTTTGCAGTGGCGGTGGTGATTCGACAAATATCTGCGAGCCGAGCGGCGTAAGCCGCCGGGTGAGTGTCCGCGAGACTCACCCGGCGGCTTACGCCGCTCGGCTCGCCATCGATCTTAGCCGAACAGCCTCACGAAGTGCCGCACGAACACGATCCCGCCGACGGTCGCGGCCGTCAGGCTCGCCATCAGCACGGCCCCGGCCGCGATGTCCAGACATCCCTGAATCCGCTGCTTCGATTCCGCGTCGAGGCCGTGGAACAGCGTCTCGATGGCGCTGTTGAACAGCTCCGCCGTGAACACGAACCCGATGCAGCCGAGCAGAAGGCACCACTCTAGCCAGTCGCACTGGAGCGCCCCGGCCACGGCGACGACCAGGGCCGCGAAGAAGAAGTGAACGTAGAAGCTGGAGTGCCCGCGGACGCCGAGCTTCATGCCGCGGAACGCTTCCTGGAACTTCACCCGCCACGGCCGCGGCTTCTTCACCCGCGGGTGGGTGGCGGAGTCGTCGCCCGCGAACGGGTTCGGGGTCATGCCCCACCTCGGCTTCGGATCGAGTTGGCCCATCGGTTAACGTATCCGAAACCGGAAGAATGTTACTGCCCGCCGAACTGCGGCGACCCGAACCGCCGCAGCCCGGCGGCGGCCGCGATGTTCGGGATGACGGTGAACGACACCCCGGTGTTGCTCGTCAGCTGGTTGTACGTCAGCCCGACGGTGAACGTCAGGTCCGTCCCCGTCCGGCTGACGAGGAACGTGTTCGTCTGCGCCCGCTGCGTCCCGAAGTCGTAGTTCGACTGGATCGCGACGGCGTACTTCCGGGTGAGCTGGTAGCCGATGTTCAGCGTGACCGCCTTGCTGTTCACCGGGTCCGTCTCGCGGTAGCCGAGGTAGAAGCTCGTCCCGTCCGGCCGGCTGAGGTACGCCCCCACGTTCCAGTACCGCGCCCCGGACGTGAACGGGTCGAACCACCCGTTCGCGACGAGGGCCGTCTGGTCGCCGACGTTCCAGATCGTGCTGTACTCGAGGAACGCGGCCGACTTCCCGAAGTTGTCCTTGTCCGGCTGCGGGAACAGTGACGCGGACAGGTCGAGCGTCAGCCAGTCGATCGTGTGCTCGCGGCCGGGGAACCCCCGCTTCGTCTGGAGCCGCTGGTCGAGGCCGACCTGCACGACCTGGATGTCGTCGCGGGTGTCGATCCGGTTCTCGACGAGCCGGCGGATGGCGTACCGCTGCGGGTCGTAGAACCCGGCGTTCATCAGCGCGTCGCCGCTCCGCCCGCCGACGAGCGTGCCCTGCAGCGGCGTCGTCGTCCGGCGGCTGAAGTCGATCGTGTCGTCGTCCAGCCGGTCGAGCTGCGGGAACTCCGTGTACCCGACGCTGCTGCGGGCGTAGTAGTAGTTCCCGTGCCACGTCGCCTTGTGGTTCAGCCCCTTCACGTTGAACAGCTCGCTGCTCGCGTTCGGGTAGAGGCGGGAGAACGAGACCGCCGCCCGCGCCCCGCCGCCGCCGTACACCCGGCCGCGGCTGTCGCCGTTCAGGTCGTTCGTGTACCCGGTCAGGTCCAGAATGCCGTAGGGCACGACCCGCACCGGCCCGGCGTTCACCGGCAGGCTGACTTCTTGCCACCAGTCGATGCGGCCCGTCTCGATCCGCTGCTGCTCCGTGTCGAGCACCGGCGGCGGGTAGACTTGGCTCGGCCGCAGTTCCGCGTACCCCACGTCCGCCCGCGTGTGGTATGTGAACAGGTCGAAGAACGACTGGCCCAAAAGTGCCCCGGACGCCTTCGGCAGCCACCGCGTCTCGGTCATCCAGTTCCGGTCCTGTCCGCCCTGCACGAGCAGCGACCCGGACAGCCGCCCGGTGCTGCCGGACAGGTAGCCGAACGTCTCCTGGTTCGGCCCGTTGTCGAACTCCTGCTTGAAGTACTGCTCGAGGAAGTTCTTGTCGCTCTGGTGGGCGAACTGGTTCTGGAGCGTCAGGAACGGCCCGGCCGTGAGCAGCCCGTCCCGGTCGCGGTCGGCGAAGAGCTCCTGCTGGTTCCGCCAGTTCGCCCGGCCGCGGAAGATCCGCTCGCCGTCGCGGAACAGCGACTGCCGGGGTTCCGGCCCCCGCGGCTCGCCGAGGTTGTCCACGCCGCCGTCGTTGATCCCGTACAGGCTGACGGCCCCGCGGTTCGGCCCGCCGAACCCGAAGAAGTTCGGGTTCGAGTAGTTGTAGTCCGTGCCGTACCCCGGCCCGCGGTCGCCGAGGTAGTCGAGGTTCAGCTTCCAACTGTGCCCCGGCGGCGCGCGGAGGGCGAGCAGTTTGAACAGGTCCCACGTCGTGTACACCTGCACGCCGAACACGGCGTCGCTGCCGAACGCGATCCCCTGGAGCGGGCCGAGCGGCTCGGACGGGTCGGTCCGCAGGTACGGCGTGTAGAACGTCGGGACGCCGAGTAGCTCGATCCGCGCGTTCCGGCCGGTCAGGACCCGCTCGTACCCGTACTCGACCTCGCCGGTCGGCAGCTTCCGGTACGGGAGGCCGAAGATGTTCCGCAGGACCGTCTCCCGCTCGGTGAACGTCGCCTCGCTCGACAGGAACTCGAGCGCCGGGTCGGACGGCAGCTTGCTGGAGAACGCCCGGCCCCGCTTCGCCCGCCACTCGGACCGGCCGAGCCGGTCCATCCGGTCGGCGGTCAGGTGGATCGTCTCCTTCACGTTGTCGTAGGCCAACTCGAGGTCCGCCTGGAGCGCGACCGCGCGGTTGCGGTTCACGTCGTAGTAAATCTGCTCGGCCCGCAGCGTCCGCGTCACGACCGTCTTCCGCCCGCCGAGGCCGCTCGCCTGCTCGTCCTTGCTCCGGATGACGACGTTCCCGGTCATGTAGATTTCGACTTCGAGCTTGCTCCCCTCGCCGGGGTTGATCGGGAACTCGCCGCCGATTTCCTCGTCCTTGAGGTTCTTCAACCAGATGACCATGTTGTCCGCGGCGAACTCGTACTCCTGCTGCGCGAGGCCGGTCCGCGTCTCGATGTCGTAGACGACGTTCACGATCAGCCCGGCCGTGTACACGACCCGCTGCGTGCCGTCCGGCAGCTTCTCGAAGTCGAACTTGTTCCGCACGCCGTACCGCGGGCTGAACCGGATGAGTTGTTTCTTCGCGTTGGCCGGCAGGTTGATCCGCGACCCGTCCGGGAGGAACGTCTCCTCGTTCGCCGGCGGCGGCGGGGCCGGGGCGGGCGTCGGCGGTAGCGTGTTGTCGAACAGGTTCGACACCGGCGGCAGCGACGGCGGCGGGAGCGGCAACTGGAAGGCGGTGACCGGCGGCGACGGCCGGCGGGTGTCGAGCGGCAGCGTCGGGAACCGGGGCACGTCCTGGGCCGCCCCGTCCGGCGCGACGCCGAGGGTAGCCGCCAACATCAGGAGGATGAACGCCGCTCGGCAGGCCACGGCCGCTCCGGAGGCTAGATCACGGTAGGGAGGTCAGGGCGGGGACTATAACCGGGCCGCAAGGTGCGTCAAGCCAAGCCCGCGGAACCTGACTTCCGAAGTCCGGCTTCGACTTCGTAAGTCGAGGGGGAAAGGGTGCGTACTCCGATCTCGCAGACGCCGCCGCACCGGTTCGACTTCCGAAGTCGAAGCCGGACTTCGGAAGTCAGTCTCCTTCCTTGACCCCTCCCGTTTCGCTGCTACGATCCGAACATTGCTCCCACCCCGACCCCGGACTCCCGCGATGCTTCGCAAACTCCTCGCTTGCCTGATCTGCGCGGCCTTCGCCGCCCCCGCGTCCGCCGCAGTCGTCGTGATCGGGAACAACTCGAACGACGCTATCAGTTTCGAGTTGAAGCCGGACAGCGGCGAGAAGCAATCGGAGAAACTCGCCCCCGGCGAGGCCCGCGCGTTCGCCTGCGACAAGACGGCCGTGGCGACGTTCACTTCAACGGACAAGCAGAACGTCCTCGAACTGGACGCCTACAGCGTTTACGTCTTCACGAGCCGCAACAACACGACCGAGCTTCACGGCGTCAAACTCGAAGGCAACGCCCCGCCAGTCGGCAATCCGACGCCGGCGACGGCGTCCGCGGCGACGCACAAGGTCGCCGTGAAGCTGCTCGTCGATGACTCCGAGCGGCGGACGAAGGCGGTCTGGGAGCCGGCGCTGAAGAAGCGGTTCGCCCAAGCCGCGGAGATTCTGAAGGCGGCCGCGAACGTCAGCTTCGAGGTCACGGAGGTGGGAACCTGGGACGCCGACCCGAACGCGGCCGACCTGTTCGCACTCCAGGAGGACTTCAAGAAGGTCGTCCCGACCGAGCCGATGACGCTGGCGATCGGCTACACCAGCCGGCGGCTCCAGCCGCTGCCGAACGAGAAGGCCGTGCCGTTCGCCGCGCCGGTCGTGGCGTTGCAATCGCACCTTCTCATCCGCGAGGGCGACCCGCGGTCCGAGTCGGAGCGGGTCGAAGTCCTGGTCCAACAACTCGGCCGCTACCTCGGCGCGGTGACGTGCCCGGACCGGTCGTCGGCGATGCGGCCGCGGCTCGGCGACGGACAGGCGGTCCAGGCGAAGTTCCGCATCGGGTTCGACCCGCTCAACGTCCTCGCGATGAACCTCACCGCGGACGACCTCCGCACCGGCAAGGTGAAGCGGCTGTCCGACCTCTCGCCTACTACGCAGATTCGCCTCGGCCGCATCTACGGCACGTTCCTGACCGCCGTACCGGACGAGCGGCTGCCGGACAACTACCTCGGGATGCTCGACCGCGCGGGAATCGTGCCCGGCGGCGTGGTCCCGGCCGGCGGCGTGCCGGTCGCCCCGAAGCCGGCGTCGCCGGTGGAGCGGAGCGCGAAGGAAGAGGCCGTGCGGATCGTCGTGAAGGCCGTCGCGGCGAAGGCCGAGGCCAACGCAAAACTTCCGGCCACGGGGCAGCCGGCCCGGCTGAAGGGCGACGCGCTGACGGCGGCTTACGTTCAGGAGGCGGCGCTGACCGCGGCGTCGCTCGACAAGGAGTACCGCCAGGCCGCGTTCCTCCTCGGCATCGGGCTGGCCCTCGACGACTCGACGGTGTTGCGCGACAACCCGATCACCGGCGCGTTCTGCAAGGCCGTCGAAACCGACGACGAGCGCCGCCAGCGGCTCGTTGTGCTGAGTATTCCCACGATCCGCGGCCGGCGGGACCTGTGCCAGCACTTCGTGATTTCCGCCGCGCTGACGGAGATGGCCGGACCGGAACTGGCGGAGACGGCCGGGCTGATGAAGGAGCAGAGCGACATGACGAAGGCGAGCGGGTTCAGCTTCGCCGACCTGTGCGCCGACTTCAGCGGCATCGAGTTCGCCAAGCGGCTGAAGCGCGACCCGGCGCGGGAGTTGGCCGCGGTCGGCAAGAAATTTGCCGTGGACGACTACGTGGCGAAGATCGACGGGTTCCGCGACGGCATCTCGGCCGAGCGGTTCAAGGCGGACTTCGTCTCGACGACGAACGTGAAGTTCAAGGACGCGTACAACGCCGTCTGGAAGCGGGTCCGCGAGCTGCCAATGTACCGGATCGAGAAGAAGACCATCGACCGCGTGCAGTGAGGTCAGTCGGCGGGCCGCTCATACACCGGCCCCGCGCCGAACGCGAAGTCGCGGTACTCCCACAGCTTGCACGGCAGGCTGCCGTTGAAGAAGTGCGTGCTGCGGACGACCTTCAGCGGGACCTGCTTCGCCAGCCAGTCGTTGCCGGTGAAGACGAGCAGCCGCCACCCCTTCCAGTGGGCCGCGAAGCTCTCGCCCATCAGCCGGTAGAGGCCGACCAGCTCCCGCTCCTCGCCGAGCCGTTCGCCGTAGGGCGGGTTGCAGATCAGCACGCCCGGCGGGCCGGCCGGCGGGCGGGCGTCCTTCAAGTCCTGCATCGTCAACTTGATCGCGGTCGATAGCCCCGCCGCCTTCGCGTTCGTCTTCGCGAACTCGTAGGCGTCCCGCCGGATGTCGCTGCCCTCGATTGCCACCGTCAGCGGTTTCGCACCCGTCCGAGCCTCGTCGCGGATCGCGGACCAGAGTGCCCGGTCGAACGTCGGCCAGCCCATGAACCCGAACCACTTCCGCATCAGGCCGGGGGCCTTGTTCGTCGCCAGCCACGCCCCCTCGATGCAGAACGTGCCGGACCCGCACATCCAGTCCACGAGCGGGGCCGTGCCGTCCCACCCGGCGGCGTGAAGTAGGCCGACGGCCAGCGCCTCGTTCAGCGGGGCGCGGGTCTGGATCGGCCGGTACCCCCGCTTGTGCAGCGAGTGCCAGGACGAGTCCAAACTCAGAACCATGTGGTCGCGGAAGACGTGGAGGTTGAGGCCGACCATCGGCGTGTCCGTGTCCACGCTCGGCCGGCGGCCGGCCCGCTCGCGGAACTGGTCGCAGATCGCGTCCTTCACCCGCCGGGCCGCGTACTGGCTGTGCGTGATGCCGGAATCCCGGACGTTGCAATCGACCGCCAACGTGTGGTCCGGCGTCATGTACTCCGACCAGTTGACGCGGCGGCAGGCGTCGTACAACTCGTCCGGCGTCCGCACGTCGGCCTCGTGGACCGGCTGCAAAACGCGCACGGCCGTCCGCAGCCAAAGGTTCGCCCGGTAGAGCAAGGCGGGGCCGCCCGCGAACGACACACCGCCGCGGCCCGGATCGACGTGCTCGGCGTCGAGGCGGGTCAGTTCCCCGGCCAGGGTCTTTTCCAGGCCGCGGGCACACGTTGCGAAATAGCGGGGCACGTCAACCCCTCGCGGCCAGCACCGCAACGACGACCACGCCGGTGATGCTCAGGATGATGGAAAAGAGGATGAGCTGTTGGATGAACCAGACCTCGATCGCCTTGCCGAGCTTCACCCGCATGAGCGCCATGTGCAGGACGGTCGTGACGACGAGGTGAGACGGCAGGCCGACGAAGAACCCGACGATCCGCGCCTCCCACGGCGGGTAGCCGGCGGCCTGGTAGACCTCCTGCAGGACGGCGATCATCACCGCCTCGACGATGGCCCAGACGATCCACGACACGACGACGATGCCGGCGGCGGCGAAGAACGTCGGCCGCTCCAGCCGGCACCAGTGGCAGGCGAGCCGGAAGACGAACACGGCGAACGACAGGATGCCGAGCAGCAGCCCGCCGAAGCACACCAACGCGCCGAACACCTGTCCCACGGTCACTCCGCTTCCGACGGGACGGGGAACTCTTCGCACAGCTCCCGGACGCTGCCGCGGACGCGGGACAGTAGGTCGTCGTCGTTCGGCTTCGCGAGCACGTCCGTGATCCACCGGGCGATCTGCCGCATCTCCGGTTCCTTCATCCCGCGGGTCGTCAGCGCCGGCGTGCCGATCCGGATGCCGCTCGGGTCCATCGGCTTCCGCGGGTCGAACGGGATCATGTTCTTGTTCACCGTGATCCCGGCCGTGTCGAGCGCCGTCTCCGCCTGCTTGCCGCCGACGCCGAACCGGGCGAACACGTCGATCATCATCAGGTGGTTGTCCGTCCCGCCGGACACGAGCTTGAAGTCGTGCCGCATCAGCTCCTCGGCCAGACACCGGGCGTTGTCGATGACTTGCTGCGAGTACTCGCGGAACGCCGGCCGGAGGGCCTCGCCGAACGCGACGGCCTTCGCCGCGATGACGTGCATGAGCGGCCCGCCCTGCACGCCGGGGAACACGGCCGAGTCGATCTTCGGCTGCCACGCCGCCTTGCACATCGTCATCCCGCCGCGCGGGCCGCGGAGCGTCTTGTGCGTCGTCGTCGTCACGAAGTCGGCGTGCGGCACCGGGTCCGGGTGCAGCTTCGCCGCCACCAGCCCGGCTATGTGCGCCATGTCCACGAACAACAGCGTCCCGACCTCCTTGCAAATCTCCGCGAACTTGGCGAAGTCGATGACCCGGCTGTACGCGCTCGCCCCGGCGATGACGAGCTTCGGCTTGTGCTCGCGGGCCTGCTTCGCGAGGTGGTCGAAGTCGATCCGGTGCGTCTCTTTCGTAACACCGTAGCTGACGACGTTGAAATACTTCCCGGAGAAGTTCAGCTTCATCCCGTGCGTCAGGTGGCCGCCGTGCGCGAGGTCGAGGCCGAGGATCGTGTCGCCGGGGCTGAGGGCCGCGAGGAACACGGCCATGTTCGCCTGCGCCCCGCTGTGCGGCTGGACGTTGACGTGGTCGGCGTGGAACAGTTTCTTCGCCCGGTCGATGGCCAGCTTCTCGGCCTCGTCCACGAACTCACACCCGCCGTAGTACCGCTTGCCGGGGTAGCCTTCGGCGTACTTGTTCGTCAGCACCGTGCCCTGGGCCGCGAGGACGGCCGGGCTGGCGTAGTTCTCGCTGGCGATCATCTCCAGGCCGAACTTCTGGCGGTTCCGCTCCCCGCGGATGGCGTGGAAGACCTCCGGGTCGGCGTACTGCAGCGGATTCATCGCGAACTCTCGGGAATTGTGGCGATACCTCTTTTGTAGCGAATCGCTCAATCGAACGAAACCCCCGCCGCGAGAAGCCGGTCCGCCAACCGGTCGCCCGACCGGTATAGTACGCCCTTCCACCCGTGCAACTCCGCCCCGGCGATGTTCTTCGGCAGGTCGTCCACCAGCACGCACTCGTGCGGGTCGGCGTTCGCGAACGCCTGCGCCCGCTCGTAGAACTCCGGCCGCGGCTTCTTCGCCCCGACGAGGTGCGACGCGACCCGGTGATCGAGGTGGCCCAGCACGTCCGCGAACATCGTCGTCAGCCGCGAGTAGTGTGCGTCGTTCGTGTTGCTCGCCAGTACCAGCCGGTACTTCTTCGCCAACCGCGGGACCAGTTCGCACACGTCCGGGTTCGGCCAGAAGATGTCCGTGTACATCGCCACGAACTCGTCCGGCGAGCAGGACAGGTTCGCGAGTGCAATCGCGCGGTCGAGGTACTCGGTCGTACTGATCCGGCCGGAGTCGTAGTCCTCCGCGAGCGGCCCGGAGTAGAGCTTGCTCTCGAGTTCGACGGCGGGCATGTCGGTGTGCGCGACGAGCTGCCGGACGGCCCGGTCGTGGTCGAAGAACCCGATGACGTTGCCGAAGTCGAGGAAGATGGTTTTCATGTCGGGGATTTTACGGTCCCCAGCGTGCCGTATTTGCAACACGTCCCCGCGGACGTTCGTCCGCGGGCTTTCGCCCTGCATTTTTGTGATTGGGCGAAGCCCACGGATGAACATCCGTGGGGAGAGCAAACGGGACAAAGACGACATCACTTCGCCGGCTTCGTCGCCTTCATCTCCTCGTCCATCTGGTCCTCGAACGCCCGCTTCTTCGCCGCCACCCAGCGGCGGTACTCCTCCGCGTTCCGCCACGCCGCCACGCCCTCGGCCTTCGCGAGTTTCCGTTTCTCCGCGAAGTCGAATGCCTCCGTGTGCGCCTGGAGGAACACGTCCGGCTTGAGCATCTCCCAGAAGTGGTGCGTGCGGCGGTAGTCGTCCGCGATGCCGGGGTAGGACGGGTCGTTCGCCAGCCGGTAGCCGGGGTTGATGCCGCCGCCGTCCGGCCACGCCACGACGAGCGGCTTGCCGTCCGCGACGACGCTCGCCACCCACGTCGTCGCCCCGCGGGTGTGGCCCGGCGTGTGGTGGGCCGTCAGCGTCACGTCGCCCAGCTTGATCGTGTCCTTGTCCCGCAGCACGCGGTCCACCTTGCACGGCGGGAACCCCATGACCTTCCAGTCCCGGCCGTAGTGGAAATCGTCCTTCCCGCCGTCCTCGACGGCCTTCACGTCCTCGCGCATGACCGCGACCGCCGCCCCGGTTTGTTCCTTCACGTAGGCCAGCGCCCCGACGTGATCGACGTGGGCGTGGCCGGTGATGATGACCTTCACGTCCTTGACCTTGAACCCGAGCTTCGCGATCGACTCGACGATCATCGGCCCGGACGACGGCATCCCGGTGTTGAGCAGGACGTGCCCGTCGGCGGTGGCGAGGAGGTACGCCCCCAGCCCCGTCGTGCCGACGAAGTGGACCGGCCCGGCGATCCGCACCGGCTCGGTCGGCTCCTCCCACTTCATGAGCTTCCCGGCGAGCGTGAGGAACAGTTTGCTGTCCCTCGCCAGTTCGTCCCGCGTCGGCCGCGGCGGGTCCTGGGCGGTCGCCGGACCGAGGGCGAAGGCCAGCGCGACGGCGGCAAGGGCGGTTCGCGGCTGGGTCGATTTCATACAATTCGGGGGCAAAAGAACGCCTTACCCACCTGTCGGCACGGTGAGCTTGAACCTGGAAACGCCTATCGGTCCGATGTCCGCGCCCGGCCCGACCACGAAGCGATGGACCGCACCGACCGCCATCCCTGTGCTATCCGCGGCCGAACGACCCACCTCACCGGCCCGGTGGTGCGGGGAGCTGTGAATCTCGAAAACCCTACATGCCCGCCGGGTCAGGTGCAGCGCCTGGTTCGGCGTTTGCGCTGACTCACGGCTCGACCGCCTGTCCGGCCCGCAAGACCTCGGCCGCCAATTCCGCGGCTCGCTCCAAGCTGTCGGTGTACGAGCAGATGCCGGGGATGGCGGACCAGAACTCGCCCCGCCACTCGCCACCGGCGTCGTAGGCTTGGATCAGCCGCTCCACCTCAACCCGATACGCCCCACCGGACGTGCGGGACACCCGCGCCCGATGCCGCCCGGTGTCCGCATCGAGCGTGAGGACCACCTCGCCCATCGCTCCGCCCTTCCGCCGCCGAACGCCCCAGCTCAGCAGCGGCGGGGGCCGAGTGAGCTATGAACCCCAGAAAGCCTACCTGCCCCCGCCGTCAGGTGCAGCACCTGGTTCGGCGTGCCTTTGCTCCCAGCCAGTGCCGTACCCACGGCCGTTGCAGTGGACCCGTGATAGCACGACCGGCAGGTTGCGGCTGGCCAGGACGATCTCCTGCAAGACCAGCAGCACGTTGGAGTCCTCGCAGCCGCTGACCGAAAGCACGGACCAACCGCCGGACATGCGGTCGGACGAGTCGGGGGTGTCCGACGCCAGCCGCAGCGTCCGGGCTGGCTCGTCGTATTCCCAGCGGCCGACATCCCGCCGCTCGTAGTCCGGCTCCATGCGAACGGTTCGCTCGTAACGTCCGTCGTGATCGAGGAACAAGAACAAGTCCCAACGGCGACCGCCGGTGCTGTACAGACTGCCCATCCAGTCGCCTACCACCACCGGAAGCCCTCCGCCGCCGAACGACTCCGCTCAGCAGCGGCGGCCCGCTTTGGGGCCTCCGTCTGCTGCAGCGCCTGGTTCGGCGTGCCTTCGGGGCATCCACCCCGGCCACTTGAACGTCTCGTCCGGCGGCTCGGTCGGTAGCGGGTAGCCCGCCGCCGCCATGTGCCCGACCAGCTCCGCCACCCGGCCCTCGTCGCCGCACTCGACGTGGATCACGTCGTGGTGGTCGGTCTGCACCACCTGCCGCCCGTGGTCGGGGACGAAGTACAGGTCGTCGCCCGAGCACCACCCGAACGCCAGGTACGCGAACACCGCGGCGAGCACCGCCGGCCGCTCGCTGCGGCCGAAGCGGACGGCCCCGGCCCACCCGTCGGGGACACCGGCCCCCCGCAGGACCACATCCCGAACACGCTCGCTGGCCGACTGCGAGTCCGCGGCGGCGGGCCACCGGCCGGGTCGGGGCCACAGGTAGCCGGCCTCCCACCGGTCCAGTCCCCCGAGGACCGACGCGGCGAAGTGGGGCCATGTCCCGGGGTCACCGGGCAGCGCCCAGAACCGGGCCGAGTCGCGGGGCGGGAGCAGGCCGAGGCAGCGGGCGTCGGGGTAGCGGGGGTCGAACCCGACGCCGACGCCGGCCGCCCACGCCAGGAACGCATCACTGGCTGCCGCTTCCGCCACCCGCAGGCCCTCCGCCGCCGAACAGGTGTTTATCTCAATCCACGGATCACATAAATCCGGGTCTTGTTCGCCCCGCTTCGGCTGAGTGCCGGCCCTCAGCCTAGCAACCGGCCGTGGCCCGGTCAAAACCTATCCCGCCCGCCACCGGAATTCTGTCGCAACGATGATTGACATTTGTTCAGATGCTTCCCTACGATGGCACATCTTCACTCTCGGGGTTTCCGCCATGACCGCGACCGCACCGCCGCCCGTCGCCAACCGCATCGCCTCACAATTCGCCCCGCCGCTGCCACGGACGCCGCAGGGGCGCGAAGCCGCCTGGGCCGACGCCCTCGTCGCCGCGATGCTCTTCTACCAGCGGCAGCTCGCCAGCCCGGTCGAGGCCGTGGCGGAACGCGCCGCCCGTGCCATCTTCGACCTGGAAAAGACCCGGCTGCGGCACGGCCGCGACCTCGCCGGGGCCAAGCCACCCCCGCGGCAGCCGTTGCTCGCGCCGCTGGACCCTCCGGTCGAGAACGTGGCTGCGGTCGAACCGCCGACGAAGGCCGCGGACCTAGTAGAGGACGCGGACGACGGCGAGCCGCTTCCGGCGAAGACGGACGAGGAACTGGTGGACGAGTACGAGCGGACGCAGCCGGAGAAGTTCGGGATGATTGTGAACGCGGTCCGGAAGCGCGGCGCGGCCCTCGGCAAGCCGTGCGACCCGGACCGGGTGCGGGCCATCGCCCGGCGACACCTGGTGCGAGAACTCGCGCGGGCGCGGGCACGCCACGACCGGCGGCGGGGCGGAAAAGAAGTTCGACAAACCGAAAGTTTCCGTGTCCAATCGCCGTCGCCCCCTTCGTCGGGTGGGTGACCCGCGGGACAATCCGCCCCGCGGTCGTAACGAGGACACCGATCATGCCGAAGTTCCTGTTCGTCTACCGCGACTCCGCCGTCCGGCCGCAGCCGTCGCCGGAGGAGATTCAAGCCTCCCTCGGCGCGTGGGGGGAGTGGATCGGCAAGTTCATGCAGACCGGCAACATCCTGGACGCCGGGGACGGGCTGAAGCCGACCGGCAAGGTCGTCCAGAAGTCCGGCGTCGTCACCGACGGGCCGTTCGTCGAGGCGAAGGAGATGCTCGGCGGGTACTCCGTCGTCCAGGCCGACAGCTACGACAAGGCGGCGGCCATCGCGAAAGAGTGCCCGGCCGTGCTGCACGGCGGGTCGGTTGAGATTCGCGAGATGGCCGGGTACGTGTAAGATGTCGGTCTCATGGCCGCCCCCACCTACGACCTGGTCGAGCACTTCTTCCGCCACGAGTACGGCCGGCTGGTCGCCGGCCTGACCCGTGCGGTCGGGGTCGCGCGGCTGGAGTTGGTCGAGGACGTGGTGCAGGGGGCGTTGGTCCAGGCACTGCAATCGTGGGCGCACCGCGGCGTCCCGGGCGACCCGGCCGGGTGGCTCTACCGGGTCGCCCGGAACGCGGCGGTGGACGCCCTGCGGCGGGACAAGCGGTGGGCCGAGCTGAAGGAGAAGTTGGCCCGGCCGCCGGAACAGGAAGCCGGCGCGGAACCGGCCGGCGAGATCGCGGACGACCAGTTGCGGCTCTTGTTCGCGTGCTGCCACCCGGCGCTGCCGCTGGAATCGCAGGTGGCGCTCGCGCTGAAGACGCTTTGCGGCTTCTCGACCGGCGAGATCGCCCGTGGGCTGCTGACGACGGAGGCGAACGTCTTCAAGCGGCTGGCCCGCGCGAAGGACCGGTTGAAGGAGATCGACTTCGACCCGGCGGTCGTGACCCGCGACCACCTCGGCGAGCGGCTCGAAGCGGTCCGGACGGTCGTGTACCTGCTGTTCAACGAGGGCTACCACTCGGCCCAGTCCGACTCGCTGATCCGCCGGGACGTGTGCGACGAGGCGCTGCGGCTGGCCCGGATGCTGGCCGACCACGCGGCGACGGCCGACCCGACGACGTTCGCGCTGGTGTCGTTGATCTGCTTCCACGCGGCCCGGTTCGACGCCCGGATCGCCGGCTCGGGGCAGCTCCTGTTGGAAGACCAGGACCGCTCGAAGTGGGACGGCCGGTTCGTCCGCGAGGGGATGGACTGGCTGGTGCGGTCGGCGAGCGGCGACGTGGTCACGCACTACCACATCGAGGCCGGCATCCTGTCGAAGCACGCGGCGGCCCCGACGTTCGCGGCGACGGATTGGGGGCAGATCGTCGGACTGTACGACCTACTCGTCCGGATCGCGCCGACGCCGGTTCACGTCCTCAATCGGGCCGTGGCGGTGGCCCAGCGCGACGGCCCGCGGGCGGGGTTGACGGCGTTGGAAGCCGAGGACGTGCCGGCGGGGTACTACCTCTGGCCGGCGGTCGTCGGCGAGTTGTGCCGGCGGGCCGGGCAGGTCGAGCGGGCGAAGGACCAGTTGACGCTCGCGCTGGCGTTGGTGGCGTCGCCGGGCGAGCGGGAGCTGATCCTCCGGCGGCTGGCGGCGTGCGAGGCCGTCACTTCGTCGGCAAGGGGATGACATAGGCTTCCGCCTCACTCGCCGTGCGAACCCGCGGGCCGCAGCCGATGAGGACGCTCTTCCCGTCGGCCGCAAGATCGAGCGCGTAGATCGGCCCGAACGCAATTTCGCTCGCCGCCTTCAGCTTCCCGTCGGCCACGGCCCACACCGCGAGCGACCCCTGGTTCCGCGGCGCGGTCCCGGCGGAAACGAGCGACTGGCCGTCGGCGGCGAACCGCACGGCATGGACGAACCCGGCGTGCGACGGGACCGGCTGACCGGGGCCGCTCGCCTTCAGGTTCGGGTTCGGGAAGTCGCGGACGAGGTTGCCGGTGGCGACCTCCCAGAGTTTCACTGTCCGGTCGCTCGACCCGGACGCGAGGAGCTTGCCGTCCTTCGAGAACGCGAGACAGAACACCTGGTCGCGGTGGCCCGGCGGCACGGGCTTCCCGGCCTCGGGCGGTGTGAGCGGGAAGCCCTTGATCTCGCGGACGGGGTTGCCGGTGACGGCGTCCCAGAGCTTGATCGACTGGTCGAAGCTGCCGGTCGCGAGGAGCTTGCCGTCCGGCGACCACGCGACGACGTAGACCGGGTGCGGCTGCGGCATCGCGACGTGGGCCTTGATCTCCCGCACCGGCGGCGCGCCCGGCTTCGACAGGTCGTAGACGCGAACGATCCCGTCGTGGCAGGCGGTGGCGAGCTGCTTGCCGTGCTTGTCGAAGGCGACGCAATCGACGAGGTTGGGGTGTTGCAGGACGCGCGTCGGCTGGTCGGACGCGACCCGCCAAGTGCGGGCCGTCCCGGCGTCGTCGCCGGTGACGAGTTGCTGCTCGTTCAAGTACGCAATCGACGTGACGGCGGCCGGGTGCGGGAACGTCTGCACGACGGAGCCGAACTCCGCCGGCAGTGGTTGACCGGTCGTGAAGAGGACGTTCCACACCGTCACAGTCTTGCCGTCGAGGACGCCGGCGAGCGACTGGCCGTTCGGGTGGAAGGCGAGTTCGCTCACCTTCGCGGCGACCTTGAACGACCCGGCGAGTTGGTTGTTGCTGAGGGTGTAGACCTGCACCGTCGAGTCGGCCCCGACGGTCGCGAGCAGTTGACCGTTCTTCGACACGGCGAACGCGGTCGCGGGACCGGCGAGTTCCATGCCCTGTTCCTTCTGAAGGTTGCCGACGTTCCACCGGCCGAGCGTCTTGGTGGCGCTCAGCGTGAGCAGCGAGTTCGTGTTAGGTACGGCCGTGAGGTTGCCGCGAACGAGGTCGGCGTCCTTCGCGTTGCGGACGAACGACACCGGATGTTGCGTGACGGACTTGTCGTCGATGACGTACACGAGCGGTTGGCTCGGGTGGTACGCAACGGCGACCGGGTTGCCCGCGGCCGGGAAGAACTGCTGCGGCTGACCGGTCGCTACGGAGAAGATCGTCGCCGACTTGTCGGCCGTCCCGACGAGTAGGAACTGCCGGTCCGGGCTGAACGCGAGGCTCGTCACGTCGGCGGGCAGGGCGGGGAAGTGGAGTTCCTTGCCGTCGGCGGTCTGCCAGAGCTTCACCGACTTCCCGGCGGCCGCGGCGACGAGGGCCCCGTCGCGGGACAGCGCCCAGGCTTTCGGCGCGTCGGCGAGCGTGCCGAAGGTGCGAACATCCTTGCCGGCGTTCACGTCCCACGCCTTGACGGCCTTGCCCGCCCCGATCGCGAGGGCCTGACCGCTCGGCAGCATCGTCGCGAGCTTCACGCCGGCCACGTCTGCCACGACCGCCTTCGGCTTGGCGGGCTTCTTCGGATCGACCGGCAGCTTCCAGAGCTTGAGCTTGCCGTCGTCGCCGGCGGTGAGCAGGTCGGTCTTGCTCGCCGCGAAGCTAACGGCCCGCACGGCCTTCGCGTCGGCCGCGATCTCACCGCGGGCCTTGCCGTCGGTCCCCCAGAGCAGCACCTTGTTGCCGGTGGCCACGGCGAGGGTCGCGTTATCGCCGTTCCACGCGACCGCCTCGACCGCGGCGGGGGCGGCCGGGATGGTGGCCGTCACTTGGCCGCTGCCCGCGTTCACTAGCTTGATCGACTTGTCGGCCATAGCGACGGCGAAGGCGTTCCCGTCCGGCGACGGCACGGCGAGGGTGGCGCTCGCGAGGTCCGCCAGCTTCTTCGCCGGCTGCGGCTGCTGCGGCCACACGCGGATCGTGCCGTCGGTCGAAGTCGTGACGACATTGCCGCTCGGGTGGGCGAGCAGGCCGTTCAGCTCCGTCGGCCCCGTGCCGACCGCCGCGATTGGCTGCCCGTTCGCAACCGTCCAGTAGCGAAGGATGCGGTCCGCCCCCGCCGTCAGAATCGTCTGGCCGTTCGGGGAGAAGGCCAGCGCGACGACGCCCGTGCCGGTCGAGATTTCCACGACCTGTTTTCCGTCGCCGGCGGACCAGACGCGGACCTTGCCGTCGCTGTTCCCGGCCGCGTACTGCTTGCCGTCCGGCGAAACCGCGACCTTCACGCCCTTGCCACCGAGGGCCGCTTCCGTCGTCGGCTTGGCGCTCGGCACGTCCCAGACGCGGGCGAAGTTGTCCGCCCCGCCGCTGGCGAGCTGGTCGCCGGCCGGGGAGAACGCGACGGACAGGACGAGACTCTGGTGGCCCTGCGGCCCGCCGAGGGTGCGAAGTTCCTTGCCGTTGGCCGCGTCCCACAATTTGATGGACTTGTCGAAACTTCCGGTGGCGACCAGCTTCCCGTCCGGGCTGTAGCCGACCGCGTAGACCGGCTCCGTGTGCCCCTTGAAGGTGACCGACGGCTTGACCTCCGCCGGCGGCTGGGCGACGAGCGAGCAACAGGCGACGGCGAGCGCGGCGAGCGGGAGGGAGCGGCGGAGCATCGCAAGACCTCGGACGGGATGTTCGGCGGGAAGGGCAGTTTCGCAGGTCGCACGCCTGGAGTCAACGAGGAGGCGGGATGGACTTTCACGACCCGGTGAGCGCCGCGAGCCACCTGTTTGCGGCCGCGTGGTGCTTGTTCGTCGGCCTGTTCCTCGTCCGCGTCACGCGCCACCACCCCGCATCGCACCGGCTGAGCATCCTCTTTTACTCGCTGACGGCGGTGACGCTCTACCTGTGCAGCGGCTTGTTCCACGGCTTGCAGTACCCGACGCACAGCCCGGCGATGAAGCGGCTGTGGCAGCTCCTCGACCAGACGGCCATCTACTGGCTGATCGTCGGGTCGAACGTACCGATCGCGGTCTACCTGCTCTCGCCGCCGGCCCGGCTGTTGCAACTCGGCGGCATGGTCGCGTTCGCGGCCGTCGGCACGGCTTGCCTGTGGGTGCTGCCGAAGGCCCCGCACGAACTGCTCATTGGGCTGTACGTCGGCCTCGGGGTGACCAGCTTGATCCCCCTTCGGACGTACTTCCGCCTGCTCGGTTGGGGCGGACTGTTCTGGATTTTCGCACTCGCGGCGTTCTACATCGGCGGCGCGGTGATTGAAGCCGTCAAGTGGCCGACGCTGATCCCGACGCTCGTGGGGCCGCACGAACTGCTGCACCTGTGCGACATCCTCGGCACGGCGGCGCACCTCGTCCTGTTAGTGAAGTACGTCCTGCCGTTCGGGCCGGTCACGGGCCGTTCTCCTTGAAGTTTTCCCAGTCGGCCCGGATCGCGTTGTACATCGCCACGGAACTCTCCGCGAGCCATCCCTCCGGCCGGCGGGCGAGGTCGGCCAAGATCGCCGGCCGTGCGTCCGCCGTGCCGAGGTGGACGTTCGCCGTCTCCGCCCCCATCGCCAGGAACAGGACCCGCACGTCCGTCACCCGCGTGAGGTCTTCGAGTTCGATCCGGTAACTCCGCGGGGCGATCCGGCGGACGATCCACCGCTCGCCGGGCTGGTAGAACGGGTCGGGACAGCGCACGGCCCGGCGTTCGAGTTCCGCCGCGCGGAACGGGGTCGGCGTGTTGTTCGCCCACGCCGTCGAGGGGGGCGTGACCGCCTTCGCCTCGCGGGCGACCCACGACCCGGCCCACTTCGAGAGCAGGATGTACCGCGGCTTGCCGAGGCTGCCGACGCCGACCTTGTACCGGAACCGCACCGCGGCCTCCCCGGCGGGGACGGGGAGCGATTCCGAGAGCCGTTCCAACACGCCAGGGGGCGGGGCGGCGGGTTCGTCCTTCAGCACCTTCGTGACCTTCTTCCAGAACTCGAACGGCTCCCGGTCCTCGGCCATCGCCATCGCCCGCAGCTCCGGGTGGTGCTCCTCCAACACGAACGGCTCGCCCTCCCGTTGGAGTTGCGTCCGATACCCGGCGAGCAGCCAGCCGCACACCTTCGACGACTTCACGTCCAGCGTCGCGGCCGTCTTCGCGAACCGGAAGCTCGTCGCCAGCCGGACCAGGTCGTTCGTGTACGGCAGCTCGTCCGCCTCGTCGAAGTCGTTGACGCCCCACACGAGCCGCCCGTCGGCGTCCCGCCACGTCCCGAAGTTCTCGACGTGCGAGTCCCCGACGGCCAACACCGGCGGGGCCGTCGTGAGGTCCGGCAGGTGTCGCTGCCAGACTTGCGCCCACCGGTAGTACGTGCCACGGAAGAACGCGAAGGCGTTGTCCGCCATCTCGTCGTGCTTGTAGTCCAAATCCTTGTCGTTCGCCTCGCACTGGGCGCGGAGCCACGATTCGTAGGAACGGGTCGCCTCGGTGACGTTCACGGTCGGCCCTCCGGGGATGCGACTACCTTCGCAGATGCGGGAACCGGACGCAACCATTGGCGTTCCCGGCCGGGGGCGGTATCATCGCCGACACCTGCCTCCCGCCGAGCATTCGGCACGATTCCCACTCCTTTCGGGTACTTTCATGCGAATCGCTTCGTCACTCTCCGCGTTCACCCTCCTCGCGGCCGCGCTCACGGCGACCGCCGCCGACCCGCCGCCGGGGTTCACCGCCCTGTTCAACGGCAAGGACACGACCGGTTGGACGCCGTGGGCCATTCACGAGAAGGGCGTCGGCCCGACCGACCCGGTCGGCACGGCCGTCTTCGCCCGCGCCGCGGTCTGGGCCGAGGAGGCAAAGAAGCACTGGACGGTCGAGAACGGCGAACTGGTCAACGACGGCCACGGGGCGTACCTGGCGTCGGTCAAGGAGTTCGGGGACTACGAGCTGCACGTCGAGTACAAGACGGTCGCGAAGGCCGACTCCGGGATTTACCTGAAGAACTCGCCGCAGGTGCAAATCTGGGACTCGACGGAAGCCGACCCGCAGAACCTCGGCAAGAAGTTCGGCAGCGGCGGGCTGTGGAACAACACCAAGTACAAGCAGGGCAAGGATCCGCTCGTGCTGGCCGACAAGCCGTTCGGCGAGTGGAACAAGTTCCGCATCATCCAGGTCGGGGCGCGGACGACCGTGTACCTGAACGACAAACTCGTCGTCGATCACGCGCTCATGGAGAACTACTTCGACAAGGCCGCCCCGCTGCCGAAGAAGGGGAGCATCCTTCTGCAAACCCACGGCGGCGAAATCCGCTGGCGGAACATCTTCGTGAAGGAGTTTACGGCGGCCGAGGCGAACGACATCCTGGCGAAGAAAGTCGGCGACGGGTTCACGCAGCTGTTCGACGGCACGTCCCTGACCGGCTGGAAGGGGGCGGTCGAGAACTACGAGGTGAAGGACGGCGCGATCGTCTGCAAGCCGAAGAAGGGCGGCGTGCTGCACACGGCCGAGGAGTACGGCGACTTCGTCGCGGCCCTGGAGTTCAAGCTGCCGTCGAAGGGGAACAACGGCCTCGCGATCCGCTACCCCGGCGAGGGGGACACGGCCTACGTCGGCATGTGCGAGTTGCAGATTCTCGCCGAGGACTACGCCGGCATCGACCCGCGGCAGGCCCACGGCTCGGCTTACGGCATGGCGGCCGCGAAGAAGGGCTACCAGCGGCCGGTCGGCGAGTGGAACTTCCAGCAGGTGACGGTCAAGGGGGCGACGATCCAGGTCGAGTTGAACGGCAACCTGATCCTCGACACCGACCTGTCCAAGATCAAGGAGTACATGGCGAACTCGCCGCACCCTGGGAAGGACCGGAAGGCCGGGTTCTTCGGGTTCGCGGGGCACAGCGACCCGGTCGCGTTCCGGAATATCAAGATCAAGAGGATCGAGAAGTAAGGTTGTCGTTGCCACTCCCCGCCGACGTTCGTCGGCGGGCTTTCGCCCTTTTTCCCCAATCCAGGAACATCCCATGACGACTCGAATTACGCGCCGGTCCGCGCTTAAAGGCATCGCCGGCGTCGCGGCCCCGTTCGTCTTCCGCACGCACGCCACGGCCGCGCCGAGCGAGACGCTCTACCACGCCAGCTTCGGCGCGGACGGCATGGGCGCGTCCGACTGGGGGGCGCTCACCGCCAGCCCGCACGTCAAGCTCGTCGCCGTCGCGGAGGTCGATCCGGCCCGCGTCGCGAAGGTGAAGCAGAAGTTCCCGGACGTGAAGGTCTATTCCGACTGGCGGGAGCTGCTCGACAAGGAAAAGAATCTCAACTCCGCGAACATCTCCACGCCGGACCACATGCACGCGGCGATCTCGCTCCGCGCCATGCGGCAGGGGCTGCACGTCTACACGCAGAAGCCGCTGACGCAGACCGTCGCCGAGGCCCGGCTCATGGCGAAGGTCGCGGCCGAGAAGAAGGTCGTCACCCAGATGGGCATCCAGGTCCACTCCGCGGCCGAGCACCGCACGGTCGTCGCGACCATCCAGTCCGGCGCGATCGGCAAGGTGAAGGAAGTCCATAGCTGGAGCGGCAAGACGTGGGGCGACGACAAGCCCCGCCCGGACCGCAAGGACGACGTGCCCGCCGGGTTGAACTGGGACGGCTGGCTCGGCGTCGCCGCGGACCGGCCGTTCATCAAAGGCTACTACCACCCCGGCGAGTGGCGGCGTCGGCTCGACTTCGGGACCGGCACGTTCGGCGACATGGGCTGCCACATCCTCGACCCGGTGTTCGGCTCCCTCGCCCTGACCGCGCCGAAGACGGTCCGCTCGACCGGCGAGCCGGCCCACGCCGACAGCTGGGGCCTGGAGACGGCCGTGACGTTCGAGTTCCCGCAGACGAAGTACACGACCGAGACGTTGACCCTGCACTGGACGAACGGCATGCGCCGCCCGCCGGAAGCGGTGACGAACCACATCGGCGGCCGGAAGCTGGAGTACCAGGGGAGCATCTACGTCGGCACGGAGGGGGTCATGTACTCGCCCTACGTCGGCTTCCCGGTCCTGCTGCCGGACGAGAAGTTCAAGGAGAAGAAGGACCTGCCGCGGCTGGAGGCGCAGAACCACTACCTGCAGTTCGTGGAGGCGTGCCGCGGCAACGGGAAAACATCCGCCCCGTTCTCCTACGCCGGGCCGATGACGGAGGCGATCCTGCTCGGCTGCCTCTCGACGCGGTTCGCGGGCAAGTCGCTGGAATGGGACGCGGAGAAGCTGACGATCACGAACGACGCGGCGGCGAACAAGTTCGTCCGCCGCGAGTACCGCAAGGGGTGGGAGATCGCGGATTCGTTGTAATTGTTTTAGCCGCGAGGCGGAGTCTTCGGAGCCGAGCGCGGCGACCGCCCGGCCACCCCACCCACGCCCCCCCCCGCGGCTCAACGGTAACATCCCCCGGGTTCCAGAGAAGCGCCAGTTACCC